>NZ_MEBP01000128.1:0-44072 GCF_001722075.1 Salinivibrio sp. SS2
GCTTAATTCACATGCATTACGCCGATTGGCGGGTTTTTTGTCATCATCGGTGCTCGGCACAACCTTTTCAGGTTTTATGAGAGCACGTTTTTCCTAACGCTCACGCATTATGCCTTGTCGAGCATGTTACGCCTTGTCGAGCATATAGTTGTCTGGCATCTCGATACGGGCGACGCCAGTTTCAACCGCTGCAAGTGCCACCGCGCGAGCCACGCGTGGCAATAAGCGTGCATCCATTGGCTTAGGAATAATGTAATCCGGGCCAAAATGCAGCGCATCAACACCTGCCGCGTCCAATACCGATTGTGGGACAGGCTCTTTCGCCAAACCACGGATCGCCTCAACGGCCGCCAGTTTCATTGCATCATTAATTTCACTGGCACGCACATCCAACGCGCCACGGAAAATAAACGGGAAGCAGAGTACGTTGTTGACTTGGTTTGGATAATCCGAGCGCCCTGTTCCCATGATCAAATCATCACGGACTTGATGCGCGACCTCTGGATTAATTTCAGGGTCTGGGTTCGAGCAGGCAAAAACAACCGGCTTATCGGCCATCAGTTTTAGTGCCTCCGGCGAGAGCAAGTCTGGCCCTGACACACCCACAAACAAATCAGCGCCCTCAATCACATCTTCGAGAGTACGTTTGTCGGTATTGTTGGCAAACAATTGCTTGTACTTATTGATGTCGTCACGACGGGTGTGGATCACGCCTTTGCGATCCAGCATGTAGATTTTTTCGCGTTGCGCGCCACATTTGATCAATAGCTCCATGCAGGCAACAGCCGCTGCACCAGCACCAAGGCACACAATGGTGGCTTCACGAATATCTTTGCCTTGCAGCTCAAGGGCATTCAGCATACCCGCCGCGGTAACAATCGCGGTACCGTGCTGATCATCGTGAAAAACAGGCACTTCACAACGTTCAATCAGCTGTTTTTCAATTTCAAAGCAATCCGGCGCTTTGATGTCTTCAAGGTTAATGCCCCCAAAGGTATCCGCGATGTTCGCAACGGTATCCACGAATTCATCGATAGTACGGTGTTTGACTTCAATGTCGATCGAGTCCAAGCCAGCAAAACGCTTGAACAATAAAGCTTTACCTTCCATGACGGGCTTTGAGGCCATTGGCCCTAAGTTACCCAATCCCAAAATGGCGGTACCGTTTGAGATCACCGCAACCATGTTGCCCTTTGCGGTGTATTGATACACAGCGTCTGGGTTTTGAGCGATTTCACGGACCGGCTCTGCAACGCCTGGGCTGTATGCCAACGCCAGATCCGCCGCCGAGTCAGCAGGCTTGCTCAATTCAACAGAGATTTTTCCGGGAGTAGGGTATGCATGATAATCCAGCGCTTGCTGGCGTTTATCGTCCGACATGTAGTGTTCCTAGTTATTATCGTGAAGGGATGCACCAATATCAGCTGGGAAGGCTGCTGATATCAGCAACGCTATACTCAAACCACAGGGTAGATTCGAGCAAGATAAACGATGTTAACGCAGTGGCTAAAGGTCCACCAGTCTAAAACGGCCCCGAACGTTAACCTCCGACCTCTAGACGTTAAAAAGGTGACGACGGGATCAAAAAAGGGGCGCTTTCGCACCCCTTTTTCGCATTCGGCTGTTAGCGGCTTATTTTTTGCTGCTAAGGGCACCGAAACGCTTCTTAAAGCGGTCAACACGACCACCGGTGTCAACGATACGTTGCTTACCAGTGTAGAATGGGTGACATTTGTCACACACGTCTAGGTTGATGTCTTTACCAAGAGTGGTGTTGAACGCGAATTCGTTACCGCAAGAACACTTAGCAGTGACAGCTTTGTACTCTGGATGGATACCAGCTTTCATAGGGATAACCTCATAGTGAAGGCCGTGTCGCTCTCCCGATCCTAAGCCGGGCACCACACGTCGTTAACAAACATTTTCTAAGGCGCGCAATTCTAATCAAGCGACCTCGATTTCGCAACTTTTTTGTTCAGTCGCCCATCACCTTGTATCCAACAACAAGGCTTTGCCTACCTGGGTCAAGCCGTTACACTGAGCGTCTTGTTAGCCGATAAGATGTTGTGATGGAACAGTTTGCACAAGTGGCCTTACCGGTCCCGCTGGCGAAAACTTTTGATTACCGGATTACCGAACACGTCCCTGTGGTGGGAGCACGTGTGAAGGTGCCTTTTGGTCGCCAGCATAAGGTCGGCATTGTCACTGCCATCACCACCACTCCTAGTGTTGCCGCCCATCAGGTCAAGGCGATCACTGAGGTATTGGATGACGCGCCACTTTGGACTCCTGCCGTCTATCACCTGTTGCAATGGGCAAGTCGCTTTTATCATCATCCACTTGGCGATGCGATGGGCGCCGTGATGCCGACGCTACTGCGCAAAGGTCGACCCGCAGCGCTCAAGCAGCAAAAATGGTGGCAATTGACCGAAGCCGGACAGAATCAACCGGTGACCGGGCTTACCCGCGCGCCAAAGCAAGCGCGTGTGTTAACCCTGCTCACTCACGGCCCTACCCCGCATGCCGACCTCGTGGAGCAAGACATTACCCCCGCTGTGATTAATACCTTGGTGGACAAAGGCTGGATCGCGCCTTACACCCCACCGCTTGAAGGCAAAGCTTGGGCACGGCATTTTGCCATCAGTGAAGACAAGCCCTCACTGAACCATGAACAAGCCATGGCCGTTGCCACCATCAACGCCAGCGATGGCTTTGCCTGTGTGCTTTTAGAAGGTATTACCGGCTCGGGCAAAACCGAAGTGTATTTAAACGTCTTAGAGCCGGTTTTAGCGCGTGGCGAGCAGGCGTTAATATTGGTGCCCGAAATTGGCCTCACCCCACAGACCATCCGCCGATTCGAACGCCGCTTTAACGTCCCGGTTACCGTGATGCATTCGGGGCTCAATGATACGGAGCGACTCAGCGCGTGGCTGGCGGCTCGCGACAATCAAGCTGCAATTGTGATTGGAACACGCTCAGCACTTTTCACCCCGATGGCGAACCTTGGCATCATCATTATTGATGAGGAGCACGATCCCTCATATAAGCAGCAAGACAGCTTTCGCTACCATGCACGCGATCTGGCGGTAATGCGCGGTCATGAGGAAAAGATACCTGTAGTGCTCGGTTCGGCAACACCGTCGTTGGAAACGCTACACAATGCACAAACGGGAAAATACCAATACTTACGCTTAACCCAACGTCCGGGTAATGCAGTCACCGCCCGCCAAGGGGTGCTCGACATCAAAGGCCACCATCTTGAGGCGGGCTTATCGGCGCCCTTAATTGCCGAAATGCGTCAGCATCTTCAGCAGGGAAATCAGGTGATGTTGTTTTTAAACCGCCGTGGTTATGCGCCTGCAATGATGTGTCACGAATGTGGCTGGCTCGCCAGTTGTCAACGCTGTGATGCCTACTACACCCTCCACCAACAGCACCAAGAGTTACGCTGCCACCATTGCGGGCATCAAAAACGCGTGCCGCCCCAATGTGGGGATTGTGGTTCGACACAGCTGATCAGTGTGGGCGTGGGGACCGAGCAACTCGAAGCCCAGCTGGGCGAACTGTTTCCCGACTACAACACGGTCCGTATCGATCGCGACAATACCCGACGCAAAGGCAGCCTAGAGAGCTATCTCGCCGGCATCGAAAAAGGTGAGTATCAAATCCTACTCGGCACCCAAATGCTTGCGAAAGGTCATCACTTTCCCAATGTCACCTTAGTGGCGCTTGTCGATGTGGATGGTGCCTTGTTCAGTAATGACTTCCGTGCCCCAGAGCGTCTCGCGCAGTTGATGGTACAAGTCGCCGGGCGAGCTGGCCGCGCCAGCAAACCCGGTACGGTGATTTTACAAACCCACCACCCTGAGCACAGTCTCATTCAAGCGCTGATCCACAAGGGTTATCAGGCGTTTGCTGACTCTGCATTGGCAGAACGTCGCCAAGCGTGGCTGCCCCCTTATACCTTCTTAAGCCTGTTTCGTGCCGAAGGGCATGAGGACAACAGCGTGCAGCAATTTTTACAGCAAGTCCGACAAACCTTGGCCGCCTCACCCATTCAACATGATGAGGTACACATTATGGGGCCGATGCCTGCGCCGATGGCGCGACGCGCAGGGCGTTATCGCTGGCAACTGCTGATCCAGGCACCGTCACGAAAAGTGATGCAACAATGGCTCACCGTTGCCTTGCCCGTCATCCAACAATTGCCCTTGTCACGCAAAGTTAGATGGTCATTAGATGTTGAGCCGCAAGACCTTTCTTAACATCCCCTTGCATTAAAGCGACGTAGATCACGGTTTCTTTGCAATAAGTGTTAGCTTGTTCGTATTTATATGGGCCAAGCCTAGGTAGAATACCTTCGCAAATTGACGCATCCTAGACAGGTCAGAGGAGTGAATAACTTACTGATCTGACTAACCCAGACAACAAGAGGACTGTCATTATGGCGACAATGAAGGACGTTGCCCACATTGCCGGTGTATCTACTGCCACGGTCTCACGCGCACTGATGAACCCTGAAAAGGTGTCTGCATCCACGCGTAAGAAGGTCGAACAGGCCGTGGTTGAAGCTGGCTACTCCCCCAATTCACTCGCGCGCAATCTTCGCCGCAATGAGTCTAAGACCATTGTCGCGATCATTCCGGATATCTGCGATCCCTACTTTAGTGAGATCATTCGCGGTATCGAAGAAGCGGCGATGGAACACGGCTACTTGGTCTTGCTTGGCGACAGCGCCCAGCAGCAAAACCGTGAAAACTCCTTTGTGAATTTAGTCTTTACCAAGCAAGCCGACGGCATGCTGCTCTTGGGCACGGATGTCCCATTTGATGTCAGCAAGCCAGAGCAAAAGAATCTTCCCCCTTTGGTGATGGCCTGTGAATATGCGCCAGAGCTTGAGTTGCCTACCGTGCATATCGACAACCTCACCGCGGCGTTCGAGGCAGTCAACTACCTTACCCAAGTGGGGCATACCCGTATTGCCAACATTACCGGCGCAACCCATACGGCACTGACACAGTTCCGCACCCAAGGCTACCAGCAAGCACTGCGCCGAGCTGGGATCACGGTTAACCCCGCCTACAGTGTGACTGGGGATTTCAGTTTTGCGTCTGGAGCTCGGGCCATGACAAGCCTGTTATCCCTGCCTGAGCCCCCCACCGCCGTATTCTGTCATTGTGATGTGATGGCAGTGGGTGCCATGCAGCAGGCAAAACGCTTAGGCATGCGTGTGCCGCAAGATATTTCTATTGTCGGCTTTGATGACATTCAATTCGCTGAGTACTGCGATCCACCGCTTACCACGGTATCACAGCCTCGCTATGACATTGGTCGTCAAGCAATGCTGATGTTACTCAGTATCTTACGCGGACGAGATGTGAACGCTGGCTCTCGCTTATTGGATGCCAAATTGGTGATCCGTGAGAGTGTCGCGCCCCCGTCTCGATAGTAAGACTAGTCAGCACGGGTTGAAGCCAGTAACATGAGCGCTTTACTGGCTTCTTGATTTGATTATTTGCTGTGGCAACTCGTGATTACGTCAAACGTGGCAAAGCGCCACGCAAAAAAAATTCCCGTCGCCAACCACCGGCTCGTAAAGGTTTCCCGCTAAAATGGGCACTGCTTGCGATCGCGCTCGTGGGCGCGTTTGGCTATGGTTTATACCTTTTGAGCCAAACCGATACGCCGGCGCCAACGCAACCTCAGCAACCCACTGCGCCGGCAAAGCCTCAGCCGAAAAGCACCTTGCCTGAAAAGCCCAAAGAAAAATGGAGCTACATCGAAGAGCTGGAAAGCAAAAAGGTGGAGGTTGAAGCGAAAGAAATTCCTCAATCAACCCGTCCTTACCTGATGCAATGTGGCGCGTACCGCAGCCGCGAACAAGCCAGTGAGCGTAAAGCGATGATTGCGTTTCAAGGCCTTGAAAGCCAAATCAAAGTCAGCCAAGGCGAAAAAGGCGCTTGGTACCGTGTGGTGCTCGGCCCTTACCCACGTAAACGCCAAGCTGAGCGAGATCGCAACATGCTACGTCGTGCGGGTATCGAACCCTGCGCCATCTGGTATTGGGAATAATCCGTTTGTCCTGCTCTACCGGTCCGTTTTTTAGTCGGACCGGTAAGGCATCGGTGGCAAGACAGCGCGAGGAAATATTACCACTCCCCTTGAAAACCCTCGTCCGCGGCCCAAACTCTTAAGGTAATCACCCATCTGGTGCACCAGAAACAAACAAAGAGGTTCCCGTGACTACAATCGTCTCCGTTCGCCGCGAAGGTAAAGTGGTCATTGCTGGCGATGGCCAAGTCTCCCTTGGTAACACTGTCATGAAAGGCAATGCACGCAAAGTTCGCCGTTTATATAACGGCCAAGTATTAGCTGGTTTTGCTGGCGGTACGGCGGATGCCTTCACCCTATTTGAGCGCTTTGAACGCAAGCTCGAATTGCATCAAGGCCATCTCACCAAAGCGGCGGTTGAACTCGCCAAAGAGTGGCGTACCGATCGCGCCCTACGCCGGCTCGAAGCCTTGTTGGCGGTGGCGGATGAAACCGCGTCACTGATCATCACTGGTAACGGCGACGTGGTCGAGCCTGAGCGTGATCTCATTGCGATTGGCTCGGGTGGCAACTTTGCGCAAGCCGCCGCTGTCGCCATGCTCGAAAATACAGAACTAGGCGCCCGAGAAATTGCCGAAAAAGCCCTCGCGATCGCTGGTGACATTTGTGTGTTCACCAACCAGCATCACACCATCGAAGAACTCGAGAGTAAATAACAGGATTTGTCATGTCTGAAATGACTCCACGCGAAATTGTGCATGAGCTTGACCGCCATATTATCGGCCAAGATAAAGCCAAACGTGCGGTGGCGATCGCACTGCGTAACCGCTGGCGCCGTATGCAGCTGCCAGAAGATCTGCGTGCGGAAGTCACGCCGAAAAACATCCTTATGATTGGCCCGACGGGTGTGGGTAAAACCGAGATTGCTCGCCGTCTGGCGCGCCTTGCCAATGCGCCTTTCATAAAAGTCGAAGCGACCAAGTTCACCGAAGTCGGTTATGTGGGTAAAGAAGTGGAAACCATTATTCGCGATCTCGCGGATGTGGCGATGAACATGACCCAACAGCAAGCGATGGAGAAAGTGAAATTCCATGCTGAAGAGCAAGCGGAAGAGCGCATCCTCGATATCTTGCTGCCACCAGCCCGTGACGCTTGGGGGCAAAATGAAGCCAGTCAGGAAGACTCTTCAACCCGTCAAAACTTCCGCAAAAAGCTGCGTGAAGGCAAACTCGACGATAAAGAAGTAGAAGTCGACGTTGCCGCTCCACAAATGGGCGTTGAGATTATGTCGCCTCCCGGCATGGAAGAAATGACCAACCAGCTACAAGGCATGTTCCAAAACTTGGCAGGCAACACCACCAAAAAGCGTAAGATGAAAATCAAAGACGCGATGAAGGTGTTGACCGAAGAGGAAGCAGCCAAGCTGGTCAATCATGATGACATCAAAGAGCAAGCCATTCATGCGGTGGAAAACAATGGCATCGTCTTTATTGATGAAATCGATAAAATTTGTAAATCCGGTAACACCAGCGGCGGTGACGTATCGCGCGAAGGGGTGCAACGTGATCTACTGCCGTTAGTGGAAGGCAGTACGGTCTCAACCAAACACGGCATGATCAAAACTGATCATATCCTGTTTATCGCCTCAGGCGCATTCCAAGTGTCACGTCCGTCTGATCTGATCCCAGAGCTGCAAGGCCGTCTGCCAATCCGTGTTGAGCTTGAAGCCCTATCAACCCATGACTTTAAGCGTATCCTCACTGAACCAAACGCCTCGCTCACCCAGCAATATACCGCCTTGCTGAAAACCGAAGAGATTGATCTGGCGTTTGAAGAAAGTGGTATCGATGAGCTCGCTTCTGCCGCTTGGCGCGTGAACGAGAAAACCGAAAACATCGGTGCTCGTCGTCTGCATACACTGATGGAGCGTTTGATGGAAGACGTCTCGTACGAAGCCAGCGAGCGCGCCGGTCAAAGTGTGACAGTGGATGCCGAGTACGTGCGTAGCCACCTTGAAGAGCTGGTGGATGACGAAGATCTCAGCCGCTTTATTCTCTAATCTATGCCGATATCAAGGGCAGCAAACGCTGCCCTTTTTTGCATAAAAGTTTGCGCTGACGCAAACGGAAGTCGAATTTCCCCACCCTGCCCGTTGCCCACTTACACGCTTAAGCGATAATGGCGATATTGTCTGTTCGTCGAGAGTGTCTGTATGACTCAATCCACTTTGGCTATTTGGCTTGATGCCGCTCGGCCCAAGACCTTGCCCCTTGCCATTACCTCTATTTTATGTGGCAGCGCGGTCGCCGCCTCACAAGGGCGTCTTTCTTGGTCGATTAGCGCCATGGCCTTGGTCACCGCGTTATTACTGCAGATCTTGTCTAACCTCGCCAATGATTATGGCGATGCGGTGAAAGGGACAGATAACGCCGCGCGCCTAGGCCCGATGCGCGCTATTCAGTCAGGGCACGTGAGTATCGCTACCATGCGGCGTGCGCTCATCCTCAACGTGCTACTAACGCTCATTAGTGGTGGCAGTTTAATTGCCATTGCCTGCCAACAACCCACTGATATCGTCAGTTTTCTGCTACTCGGTGTCATGGCCATTGTGGCGGCCATTACCTACACCGTGGGCAATAAACCCTATGGCTATCGTGGGCTGGGGGATCTCTCCGTGTTGATGTTTTTCGGTTGGCTGGGTGTCGCTGGGACTTACTATTTACAAGTTGGACACATTGACTCGCTAGTTATCCTCCCCGCCACCGCATGCGGCTTACTCGCAGTGGGAGTGCTCAACATCAATAACCTACGCGACATTGATAACGATCGCGCCTGTGGCAAACATACGCTTGTGGTACGGTTAGGCCCACATCGCGGTCGCCAGTATCATGTAATTTTGCTTGCCAGTGCCGTGGTTTGCTATTCGCTGTTTGCCGCGCTCACCTTCCAAGCTTGGCTGGGATGGTTGTTTCTCGCCGGCGTTCCCTTATTGATTCGCCATGGCCGTGAAGTGTATCAAGCCGCAAGCGCCACCGCATTGCGTCCTATGATGGGAAACATGGTACGTTGTGCATTGGTCACCAATGGCCTTTTTATGACCGGTATGCTGTTAGTGTAATCAGGGCACAGATTGTCCCCTTTTGCATTGCAAAGCCTTATCGGCCCGTTATACTTGGACTAGCCTTGTTGGCAACCGCATGTTGTCAGCCTTTTTCTGCCTCAACAAGAAGTTAGACTATGGAATACAATACCTCGGAACTATGCGACATGTATCTTGAACAAGTGGATGTCGTGGAGCCAATGTTTAGCTCTTACGGGGGCCGCAGTGCGTTTGGTGGCCAGATTACAACCGTTAAATGCTTTGAGGATAATGGCCTTATCCGCGAGCTTGCTGAACAAGACGGTCAGCAACGGATCATGTTGATTGATGGCGGTGGCTCACTGCGCCGTGCGTTGATTGATGGCGAAATTGCACAGCTTGCTGCTGATAACGATTGGGCAGGTATGATTGTGTATGGCTGCGTCCGTGATGTTGACACCATTGATGAGATTGATATCGGTATTCAAGCACTGGCATCGATTCCGGTCGGCGCGGATGAACAAGGCACAGGGGAAACCGACGTTCCCGTCAACTTTGGCGGTGTGACTTTCCTCCCGGACGATCATGTCTATGCAGATACAACCGGCGTGATCCTCTCACCCGACGCGCTCACCATGGATAGCGTCGACGTTGATGACGAGGAAGACGACGACTAATACGTCGCCTCACCCAGATAGAAAAACAGAGCCAATCGGCTCTGTTTTTGTTTATTCGACGTTCTCAATCTTGCCCAGCAAGCTACGAATACGGTTTTGCCACGCTTCTTGCTCTTCACGCAGTTTGGCGTTTTCTTGCTCGAGGCTTTCACGGCTTTCTTTCACCGAGGCTGCATCACGCTCTAGCGCGTCATTCTTTTCTTTCAGCTCTTCGATTTCCATTTGCAGCAGCGAAATGGTATCCACCGCCATTTGTACTTTTGCTTCGAGTTGTTCTAATACTTCCAATGACATCAAGGCCACCTTATTTCTGACGATTGATCCCGTTACTACTGACATCAGCAGCAACCCGTGCAACGTGATTGTGCACCCCGCTGTTATTGTACCGAGCGCACGCTAGACTGCCACTGTTCTCGCGCCTTGCCAACGCACAAGTGCACAAAAATCCAGCATATTTGGTGTTATTCCTGATCCGCCTGACGTGTATTTCCACATATCCTCTGCTCACAGGCGTACGCAAACGTTTTCTATTTCTGGTAAACTGGCGCGCGCTCACTGGGCTGACCAGTTTTTGTGGCTTTTATCTTGGAGTACTCATGAAACGCGATCTCGCACTGGCTTTCTCTCGTGTCACCGAAGGCGCCGCCCTTGCCGGTTATAAATGGCTGGGCCGTGGCGATAAAAATGCAGCGGATGGTGCAGCCGTTGCCGTGATGCGTACCTTACTGAACCTCACCGAGATTGATGGTGAAATTGTGATTGGCGAGGGCGAAATAGACGACGCGCCGATGCTCTATATCGGTGAACAAGTCGGCTTGGGCGGCGACGCGGTCGATATTGCCGTCGATCCGATTGAAGGCACACGCATGACGGCCATGGGGCAAGCGAATGCCCTGGCGGTACTGGCCGCCGGCGAGAAAGGTAGCTTTTTAAAAGCGCCGGATATGTACATGGAGAAACTGGTAGTGGGACCGGGCGCCAAAGGTGCCATTGACCTGCACAAGCCCCTGCTCGAGAACTTAGAAAATATCGCCATCGCCCTAGGCAAAACCCTAGATACGCTGGTCGTCGCCACCTTGGCAAAGCCTCGTCATGACGCGATCATCGCCACTATGCAGCAACGCGGGATCCGAGTTTTCGCCTTTCCCGATGGCGACGTGGCCGCCTCAATTCTTACCTGCATGCCTGAAAGCGAAGTAGATGTGATGGTCGGCATTGGCGGTGCGCCGGAAGGTGTGGTGTCAGCCGCCGTTATTCGCGCCCTAGGCGGCGACATGCAAGGACGTTTGCTCCCTCGCCACGAAGTCAAAAACGATACCCCAGAGAACCGCGCTTTTGGTGAGCAAGAATTAGCCCGTTGCCAAGAAATGGGGATCCAAGCCCACCAAGTACTGACGTTGTCCGACATGGCAAGCAGCGATAACGTTGTCTTTGCCGCCACTGGGATCACCAAAGGGGACTTGCTAGATGGCATTAGTCGTCAAGGCGATCTGGCCACCACAGAAACCCTGGTGGTACGCGGTCAATGTCGTACCATACGCCGCATCCGCTCGACCCACTATTTAAGCCGTAAAGACGA
Source organism: Salinivibrio sp. SS2 (assembly GCF_001722075.1). Classification (NCBI taxonomy): domain Bacteria; kingdom Pseudomonadati; phylum Pseudomonadota; class Gammaproteobacteria; order Vibrionales; family Vibrionaceae; genus Salinivibrio; species Salinivibrio sp. SS2. The sequence goes on from NZ_MEBP01000128.1 coordinate 11,387, forward strand.
CGCCATCAAGCATCACATCTTATAACTCAGCGGGCAGCCAATGTGCTGCCCTGACTGGTCAAGTGGATTGATTTCGATTACCCTTTTATAAACACTTTGCTTTATTTAGTTGTGTGCTGCTGGGCAGCGTATTGGGGTAATCACTATCACTACCATCAAGTCTACCGATCGCATTCTCGATACCCTTAAACGAGAAGGCAGTGTCAGCGCAAAAACCCTCGCGCAATCGCTGGGGATGACCACGATGGGCGTGCGCCAACACTTACAGAGCCTTGAGCGAGACGGGCTGGTTGATTTCGAAGATGTGCGCGCCAAAGTGGGTCGCCCCACCCGCCACTGGTCGCTCACCGCCAGTGGTCATAGCCGTTTTGCAGACAGTCATAACGATCTGTCGATCACCTTGATTGACTCCGTCCAAGACGTGTTTGGCGAGCAGGGCGTCGAAAAAGTGATCGCGCAACGAGAAGCGCGAACCCTTGCGCAATATCAAGATGCACTAAAAGATTGCGATAATTTAGAGGCTAAATTGCAAACCTTGGCGTATCTTAGAGAGAGCGAGGGGTATATGGCCGAGCTCCAACAGGATGGCGCCGACTACATATTGATTGAACATCACTGCCCTATCTGCCACGCAGCCAAAACGTGTCCGGCGCTTTGCCGTTCAGAAATACAATTATTTCAACGCCTTTTAGGTAATGCTTACCGTATCGAGCGCGAAGAGCACATCGTGTCCGGGCAACGTCGCTGTACATATCGAATCGGAGAAAAGACGTGAGGAGGTAATATGGCCACTTGGATCAAGGCTGAAGTTGTGGAGAACCAACATTGGACGAAGGATCTCTTCAGCCTGGTGTTATCCGCCCCTATTGAACCCTTTACCGCCGGCCAGTTTACAAAACTGGGGATGGAGATCGACGGTAAACTCATTCAACGCGCCTACTCGTTTGTTAACCCTCCTCAAAGTAAGTATCACGAAGTCTATGCCACACGTGTCGCCGATGGACTCATGTCGCCGCGACTGCATGCGCTAGAGCCGGGTGAAACCGTGATGATCACCAAAGATCCCGCGGGCTACTTCACCTTGGATGAAGTGCCGCAAGGCCAACATTTGTGGATGCTCGCCACCGGTACCGCCATTGGTCCTTATCTGTCGATTATGGAGCAAGGGGATGTTTGGTCACGGTTTAGAAAGGTTATCTTGGTGCATGCGGTAAGATTCGCGGCGGATCTGACCTATCAAGCACGCATCAACGCACTGCAAGAAAAATACCCCGATCAGTTAGTCGTGCAACCGTTCGTGAGTCGCGAGCCCACCGCGGGCGCCCTTTCTGGACGGATCACCCATGCGTTGGAAGATGGCTTGCTCGAACGTGTGGTTGGGCTACCTCTTCAGCCCGACCATAGTCAAGTGATGCTGTGCGGGAACCCGGCGATGGTCAAAGAAGTGAAGAGCATTTTGGAAGGCAAAGGATTAAGCAAAAACCTACGCCGTAAGCCCGGTAACATTACTACCGAGCACTATTGGTAAGTCGTTGCGCCCCTTTGCTGGGGTGCATACGGTAACCCGTTGTATTTTTATGGTTAAAAATAAGCACTAAAAAGCGGTCATTTTTCAGGGGATTGTTTGTGCCACAGTCTGCTTTCCCATTCAGAGCGCCAAGTGACTCAGACACCCTGAATTTGATCCCCCCACGCCCCCGACTCATAGTTATTCATACGCCTTGGTAATGCGGTCATCTGACCGACGGCGTACAAAGGAGTAACTTATGAAGACGCTACCTTCTTTTGATGAACTGGCCGCTTTGGCTCAGTCCGATCCAAAAGCTTTAGAAGCTTTGCGCCTCAAGATGAGTGAAGAAGTGATTGCCAATGCCTCACATGCCACGCAACCACAGCTCCACGCCATGCTAAGCCACATCAACCGCGTGATAGAACATGGCAAAAACCCACTGCACGTAAACGTGATGTTATTTCAAGCGCTGTCAAAGCAATACTCACGCTTTGCCACCGCCTTTGAATCACCCGAATCGCTACGTAGCCACAACGCTGAAATCATGGACTTTCGCGTCGGCCAAGCCGCACGCCAAAGCGCACGCGCAAGCGAATAACGCCCAAATCGGCTCGGGTGGAACGTCCACCCGTTACCGCCTTACCATCGGTTAAACCACAGCCGACGCGACCCGCTTGCTGTAGCTTTTGGTTTCCATATCACGAATTTCAACCGTTAAACTGCTCACGTGACTAGCATGACGGGATAACACGTCAACCAGCGCTTGGCTAATGGCTTGCTTTTGCGCCACCGTTCGCCCATCGAGCAAGCGAAATTCGACATGAATAAAATCGCCACGGTCTGCTTGTTCTCCAACCCGCCATACGCCGCAGGGCACGGCTCGCGACTTTAGCGCCGCCGGCTCAAACACCTCACTGGCGATGGCGGCTTGATGTAAGGCCTCCACCACCTGATCGATGTTCACTCGTTCAGAAACCGATTCTGTGTATTCCATGATTAAATGCGGCATCACACACTCCTTGTCATTGAGAAAGGCTATGGTGCCGGATTTTTCACCACCACTCTAGCGAGACCATCACAGTTCACTGGCCAGACGTGCCACAAAATGATGAAAATTTACTACTTAGCGGTTCACTTTTGCCAATAAAACGCGTAAAAACGAAGGCATTCTCGCCATTCTATGATTTTAAACAGAGAAGGCCGCGCTACAATAGACTACCTTCTTTACATCTTTTGACTTCAAATCAACTAAACCGCGGAGGAATTCCTATGCGCCGTCCATTGGTAATGGGTAACTGGAAACTCAATGGCAGCAAAGCCATGGTCACTGAACTGCTTAACGGCCTGAACGCTGAACTTAAAGGCGTGGAAGGTGTAGACGTTGCTGTTGCGCCACCGGTCATGTATTTGGCTCAAGCCGAACAACTGCTGGCAGACAGCGCCATTAAGCTTGGTGCGCAAAACGTCGACACACACAACAGCGGCGCATTCACCGGTGATATCTCTGCAGAGATGCTGAAAGACTTTGGTGCCACCCATATTATTATCGGCCACTCAGAGCGTCGTGAATATCACCAAGAATCTGACGAATTTGTCGCGCAGAAATTCGCTTTCTTGAAAGAAAATGGCCTCACGCCAGTACTTTGTATCGGTGAGTCCGAAGCACAAAACGAAGCGGGCGAAACCCTTGCTGTCTGTGCACGTCAGCTTGACGCAGTGATCCAATCACAAGGTGTTGAAGCGCTGAACGGTGCGATCATTGCCTATGAACCTATTTGGGCGATCGGTACTGGTAAAGCTGCGACGGCAGAACAGGCTCAAGAAATCCACGCGGCCATTCGTAAGCACATTGCGTCTTACAGCGAAGACGTCGCAAGCAAGGTTGTGATTCAGTACGGCGGCTCAGTAAAAGCAGGAAATGCTGCAGAGCTATTCGCGATGCCGGATATCGACGGCGCGCTAGTTGGCGGTGCCGCGCTTGACGCAGCGGGCTTTGCCGCTATCGCTAAAGCAGCGGCTGACGCGAAAAAAGCGTAAGCGACTGACGCTAAACGTCTAACAAAACGTCCCCAACCTGGGGACGTTTTTTATTGTGCGCCGGCAAACCCTAATTGCCGCCACGCTTCATAGCCAATAATGGCCACGGCATTAGACAGGTTTAGGCTACGTGCCTCTGGCTGCATGGGAATGCGCAACCGCTGCGCGTCTGGCAATGCTTGGATCAACGCATCAGGCAAGCCGCGCGTTTCTGGCCCAAACAACAACACATCACCATCCGCAAACGTCGCCTCAGTGTGAAACTGGGTGGCTTTGGTGGTACACGCAAAGATCCGACGACCCGCCATCGCGCTTGCAAACGCCGCATAGTCTTTATGACGTGTCACTCGAGCAAGATCGTGATAATCCAGTCCCGCACGACGGACTTTCTTTTCTTCCAGATCAAAGCCAAGCGGCTCAATCAAATGCAAGTTCGCACCACAGTTGGCACAAAGACGAATGATATTCCCCGTATTGGGGGCAATTTCAGGCTCGTAAAGCGCTATATCAAACATGAGAGTTCATTACCAAAGTAAGCAAGGCAGGTATTGTCGCAACCGCTAGTAGATTGCGCAATATTAACCACTCGGCCATTGCAAGCGCACCACGAGTCCACCTTGTGGATGGTTCGCGGCACTGACTTGGCCACCATGTTGCTGTACGGCTTGTGCAGTAATCGCCAGCCCCAGCCCAGTCCCGCCCGATTGACGGTCTCGCGCGGCAGACACGCGATAAAAGGGGCGGAAAATATCAGTCAGCATTGTCTCAGGGACGCCGGGGCCATCGTCCTGAATCTCAATATGTAACCCCGCTTGCTCGCTCATAACCGATAGGCAGACATGTTTATTGGCGTAGCGAATCGCATTACGCAGCACATTGTCGAGCGCACTGCGGGCTAAGCGCACATTGACGGTTAATGCGACATCAGGAAAGGGAGTCGCCTCGATCTGCTTACCCTGCTGCCCCGCTTCAAATTGGGCATCGTCAACAACCGATTGCCAGAGTGCTTGAGCACTGATGGATTCGCGTTCAAGGTGTCCTTGCGATTGCAATCGTGACAAGGTGAGTAGCTCGCTGATCAAGGCTTCCAATTGGCTCGCTTCCCGTTCAATCCGCGCTAATACTTCGCTATCGCCCAATTCACGCGCGGCCAAGGCGCGTGCCATTTGTAATCGGGTCAAGGGTGAGCGCAACTCATGGGAAATATCCGACACCAGTTGTTGCTGCCCAGTCACCATCTGATTGAGCGCGGTCACCATTTGGTTAAAGCCTCGACCTGCGTCGCGAAACTCTTTGGGGCCTTGCTCAAGGGTAGGATCAATCACCAACTGCCCCTTTGCGACCCGCTGACTCGCCGTTTGAAACCGCCGTGCGGGACGCGTCAAGGTATATGCCAACCAAAGCAACAAAGGCGTACTGACCAACATGGTCACCACTAATAAGTGCTGTGGTTTTTCCAAAATTTTAAGCACAAACGGCAGCTTGGGTTGCCAACGCCGAGCATGATAAAAGGTTCCGGCTTCACGCGCGGTAGTGACGGGGAACGGGCCGGCTAACATATTGCGGTGATAAAGGCGCTGCATCGGCGCATCAGTGTCGGTGGTTTGCGATATAAAATGGCGTAATTCGCGTGGCAAAGATCCGAATGTCGCGCTATCAGGCACCCAATACAACTTATAGGGCGTGCGACGATGACCGCGATGTTGATTCTGACGTGCAACCATCACCGCAATTGGAATATCACGCTGTTGTGCGATCGCTACCAATTGTTCCAGTTGGGCTTGGATACGAGCTTTTTCCGGCGAGGGAATGGCATGCAAGCTACGCGGATCCTCTCGCTGTGCCCAAATAACCGCCGCCAGCACCGCCAGCAGCGTCAGCCAGAAAATGATAAAAACCCGTCCATATAAGCTTCCGAGAAAGGGCACCCGAGACCAGCGCTCGGCGAGCTGGCGACGCCAGAGACCTAGTCGACCCATAGATAGCCCTTACCTCTTAGAGTTTTAATCCTAGGTTTGCCATCAAGGCGCTCTGGCAGCTTCTTACGCAAATTGGAAATATGCACATCGACTGCACGGTCAAAGGGCATTAGTCGCTTTCCTAGCACCTGCTCACTCAATAAGGCTTTACTTACCACTTCACCGGGGTGATGAAGCAAACAGGCCAACATTTCGGTTTCCATACCGGTCAACGCCACGGGTTTATCTTGGCACAACGTCTCTAATCGACGCGGGTACACTCGCACATCATGATGGGCCAGTACCGGCTCATCTTCAGGCGGTGCCGACTCTGCGCTTACGACCTGCGTTCGGCGCAAAATGGCCCGCATCCGCGCCAGCAGTTCGCGATCGCTAAAGGGTTTGGCCAAATAGTCATCCGCCCCCAGCTCGAGCCCCATCACTCGGTCTACTTCTTCTCCCCGCGCCGTGAGCATCAATATCGCGACGTTGGATGTGGCGCGCAGCTGACGCAAGGTTTCCATGCCGTTCAAAACCGGCATCATCACATCAAGTAAAATAATGTCAGGGGGCGAGGCACTCGCCATCTCAAGGCCAGCTTGGCCATTATCCGCACAACGCACCGAAAATCCCTCCAGTGAGAGCAGCTCACTGAGTAAATCCGTCAGTGCGGTATCATCATCGATGATCAAAACCTCTTGCATGGCAATCAGACTCTCTGCCCATTATCAATTAGCCGTATTTCTATCATAGCTACGCCCGCGGGTGAGTGACTTTACCCATCTTTACACCGAATAACGTGACTTTACATCCCAGCCCGTAAGCTAAACAGGTAACCACTCACCACTGGAGAAAAATAATGAAACGTTTCACTATCGGCCTGGCAATAGCCGCCATTGCCCTGCCCACCCTCGCCGCTCCTCACTTTAGCGATGGCCTGGACCGCAGGATGTGGCGAGATCTGGATTTAACCGAGGCTCAACAAAATCAACTCCAAGCTCTGCGTGATGAGTACCGCACTCAACGTCAGCAGGCACGCGGCGACGTTCAAGCCAAGATGAAAACCTTACTGACCCAAGACACCTTTGATGAGCAAGCGGTGCGCGATTTATTGTCGGCTCAGCCACAGCCGAATATTGAACGCCGCGTGGCCCATGCACGTCATCAACACGCGATGATGCAGGTGCTCACCCCAGAGCAGCAAACTGCGTTCTTTGACGCCATGCATAAAAAGCATGATAAACAAGGCAAAGGGCAGCGTCGTCATCACGGTAAAAAAGGCGATTGTTCACGTTAAACCTGCGCCGTGTCATACGTTTGCCGTGAATGAGATATATACTGAGGGCAGACTTGATTAACCTGCTGCCCTTGGTATGACAAAAAAGTATGCCTTCTGGGTTGAGGCCGCTGCTTGGGCCGCAACCTGCGTCGCCACCCTATTGCTGATCGCCAAGCTGATTGCTTGGTGGCTGACCGGCTCGGTCAGTGTGCTCGCCTCCTTCGTGGACTCGCTACTCGACTTGCTTGCCTCATTAACCAACTTAGTCGTGGTGCGTTATGCCGTGCAACCGGCTGACAATGAACACAGCTTTGGCCATGGTAAGGCTGAGTCATTAGCCGCCTTAGCTCAATCAACCTTTATTGTCGGTTCGGCCTCGTTTTTGCTGCTCAGTGGGCTTGAACGTTTGTTCAAGCCTGTACCCATTGCAGCCCCTGAACTCGGGGTAGCCGTGAGTGTGGGGGCCACGCTCGTGACTTTGGGGTTGGTGCTATTTCAAAAGTGGGTGATCCGTAAAACCGCGAGCCCCGCGATTCGTGCCGATGCGCTGCACTATCAGTCAGATTTGCTGATGAATGTGGCGATCATTGTTGCACTGGTCCTCAGTTGGTATGGGTGGACACAAGCCGACGCCTGGTTCGCGATTGGGATCAGTGGCTTTATTTTGTGGCAAGCAATCAAAATGGCTTATGAGGCAGTCCAGTCCTTACTCGACCGGCAAATTCCGCTTGATGATCAGGAACGCATCGCTGTGCTTTCAAGCTCTGTTGCAGGAGTGCGGGGGATCCACCAACTGCGTACACGCCAAGCTGGGATGACAACGTTTATCCAACTGCACATTGAGCTGGATGACGAGCTACCCTTAGTAGATGCACATACGATTGCCGATGAAGTGGAAGACCGATTACTCATTGCATTTCCCGGTGCGGATATCATGATCCACCAAGATCCCGTATCCGTGGTGAACAAAGAGCGCGTACAATTCTCGTCATCGGCGGTGAACAAAAGCCCACAGGGCTGACATGTATCAACTTTTTAGCGACAGTAATTGTAATACTATTACAGAAGTAGGAAAATTACAGTCTAAGCAACAGTCGTTGCGGGTTCACTGGGGCAAATAGGTTGCCATTACCGCAATCGGCGCGAACTAATTGACCAAAAGTCAGAGGGTAACCATGGTTAGAAAAATTGGTGTTTTGACCAGTGGCGGCGATGCGCCGGGCATGAATGCAGCGATTCGTGGAGTGGTGCGTAGCGCACTCACCGAAGGACTCGAAGTTTACGGCATCTATGATGGCTTTCTCGGTTTACACCAAAACCGCATTGAGCGTCTTAACCGCACCAGTGTTTCCGACGTAATTAACCGCGGCGGTACGTTTTTAGGCTCAGCCCGCTTCCCGGAGTTCGCGGACGAGAAAGTACGTGAACAAGCGATCCAAAACCTCAAGATGCACGGTATTGATGCACTGGTGGTAATTGGTGGCGACGGCTCATTCATGGGCGCCAAGAAGCTTACTGAAATGGGCTATCCTTGTATCGGCCTACCCGGCACCATTGACAACGATGTAGCCGGTACTGACTACACCATCGGTTACATGACCGCCTTGAACACCGTTATCGATGCGATTGACCGTCTGCGCGATACCTCATCCTCTCACCAACGTATCTCGATTGTCGAAGTGATGGGCCGCCATTGTGGTGATCTCACCTTGATGGCATCCGTTGCGGGTGGCTGCGAATACATCATTACCCCAGAGACTGGCTTGGATAAAGACAAACTGCTGTCGAAAATCAAAGAAGGGATCTACAAGGGTAAGAAACACGCCATTGTCGCTATCACAGAATTGATGACCGACGTAAACGAACTGGCGAAGTTTATCGAGACCGAAACCGGCCGCGAGACCCGTGCAACCATCTTGGGCCACATCCAGCGTGGCGGCCAACCGGGTGCTTTTGACCGTATTTTGGCATCCCGCATGGGTGCATATGCCGTCGATCTTCTCCAGCAAGGTGAAGGTGGCCGTTGTGTGGGTATTCAGAACGATAAAATGGTGCATCACGACATCATCGACGCTATTGAAAACATGAAGCGTCCATTCCGCCAAGATTTGTACGAAGTAGCAGAAAAGCTGTTTTAATCTCGTTCAATATGCGAACAAAAACGGAGCCAGTGGCTCCGTTTTTTTATCGGCTAGATTAGATCCCATCACCAGAGATAAAGGTTTTATGCGAGCCGTTGAATTCTTGGTCCATATCCAAAGACGGCATATGCGAGCTGGGTCGGCCCACAATTTTCGCCGGCACACCGGCCACGGTGGTATGGGGCGGAACGGGGTTGAGCACCACAGAGCAGGAGCCGATTTTCGCGCCTTCGCCAATATCGATATTGCCTAAAATCTTCGCCCCTGCGCCAATCATCACCCCTGTGCGGACTTTTGGATGGCGATCGCCACCTTCTTTACCAGTACCGCCCAAGGTCACGTCTTGTAGGATAGAGACATCGTCTTCAATCACCGCGGTTTCGCCGATCACAATGCCGGTGGCATGGTCAAACATAATGCCACGCCCGATACAGGCTGCAGGGTGCACATCGACTTGGCATGTCACCGAGATTTGGTTTTGAAGATAGGTGGCGAGCTCCTTACGACCCTGACGCCATAACCAATTCGCGACGCGAAAGCCTTGCAACGCATGAAAACCTTTTAGGTATAAAAGTGGCGTTGAATATAGCTCCACCGCGGGATCACGCTCTACCGTGGCACAAATATCGCAGGCGGCTGACTCCGTCACGCAAGCATCATTGGCATAGACTTCTTCGATGACCTCTCGCACCGCCATCGACGGCATCGACGGGGTCGATAGCTTGTTCGCCAAAATATAACTTAACGCACTGGCAAGGTTGTCGTGCTTGATAATGGTGGCATGGTAAAAACTCGCCAACATCGGCTCGCGTTCAGCATGCTCGCGCGCTTCCTTTTTCACCGCTTGCCATACGCGGTGTTGCTGGCATTCTTTTCTGGCCTTATTCACTGCCTTCGTCCTTACAAAAATGACCTACAACCAGGACGTATACACGTCCAGTGCCACTGCCAGTGTATAAAAAAAACGCGCGGTTCTCACCCCGCGCGTTTTAGTTTGCACTCGCTGGGCGATTATTCCGACTTTTTCTCTCGTGCGAGCAAGTCTTTTGCCGCTTGCTGGGCCGCTTTACCTTGGTAAAGGACTTGATAGATTTGCTCGACAATCGGCATTTCCACACCTGCACGTTGCGCTAGCGCCCATACTTCTTTGGTGTTGCGGTAGCCTTCAACCACTTGACCAATCTTATCTTGCGCGTCTTGAACGCCCTCGTCCTGCCCGAGCGCTAAGCCAAAGCGACGATTTCGAGATTGGTTGTCGGTACAGGTGAGCACCAAATCACCGAGCCCAGCCATACCCATAAAGGTATCGCGTGACGCACCCAGCGCCTCCCCCAAGCGTGTCATTTCAGCAAGCCCTCGGGTGATCAGTGCGGTGCGCGCATTGGCGCCAAAGCCAATCCCATCGGAGATACCAGCGCCAATCGCAATCACATTCTTCACCGCACCGCCAAGCTGCATGCCGATGAAGTCGTGGTTGCCATAAACGCGAAAGCTGTGCTGACAGTGAATGGTATCTTGTAAGTCACTCACAAATGTTGCATCCGGAGAGGCCACCGAAATCGCGGTAGGCAAGCCCGCCGCCAGCTCTTTGGCGAAGGTGGGACCCGACAAGACCGCAAGCGGGATATTATCGCCCAGTTGTTCCCGAGCCACCTCTTGTAAAAGGCGTCCGGTTTCTGGCTCAAGCCCTTTAGTTGCCCAACACACGCGAGAATCAGCGCGTAGGTAAGGCTTCACCTTACCCAGCACATCACCAAAGACGTGGCTGGGTACCACAACAAGTAGATCGCGGCTGGCATTCACTGCCACCGCTAAGTCAGCACACAAGATCAATGAGTCCGGAAACGCGATGTCAGGCAAAAACGCCTGATTGGCACGATCCGTTTCAAGCTGCGCGATATGCAGGGGATCATGGCCCCACAACACGACATTGGCACCGTTTCTGGCGAGTGAAATCGCCAGTGCTGTGCCGTAAGAGCCTGCGCCTAGTACGGTGATTGCAGCGTCTTGTGTCGGTGCCAACGTGGTCATGGCCAATCCTTACGCTTGCGCGTCTTCGGTTTTTTGCTCGTCAGCTTGCTGTTGCAGATAGTTCATGAACAGCGCATCAAAGTTAACAGGAGCAAGGTTCAATTGCGGGAAGGTGCCTTTGACGACCAAGCTTGAAATGGTTTCACGGGCATACGGGAAAAGAATATTCGGGCAGAATGCGCCCAAGCAGTGTGCCAATTGTGGCGCTTCCATGCCAGTCACCGAGAAAATACCGCCTTGCTGCACTTCACAAAGGAAGGCATTGCTGTCTTGGTTTTTCACTGTCACCGTGAGGCGCAGAACCACTTCATAAATGCCTTCGCCTAGCTCACGGCTTTGCGTGTCGAGATCCAAGTTAACGTCTGGCGCCCAATCTTGTTGGAACACTTCCGGAGAGTTTGGCGCTTCGAAAGACACATCTTTCAAAAACACACGTTGGATAGCGAAATTTTGCTCGGCTTGTTGATTGGTTTCTGCTTCAGCCATGATGGTTAATCCTTACTTTAAATTGGCTCAATGTGCCCAGCACATTAAAAAAAGCGAGCCGCCGCGTCATGCGACCGCTCGATATTTGAGTTGATGATCACTTTTTCTTCTTGGTTTTGCCCTTGCTGCTTTTGGCGCGAACCAGTGGCATATTGGCATCATTCCAAGAGGTGAGACCATCTTTAAGTACATACACAGTGTCAAACCCAGCTTTGACTAGCTGGTTTGCGCTTTCTGCCGCCGTTTGACCTGTTTTACATACCACAATGATGGGGGCATTTTTGTGTTTTTCAAGCTCACCCAGTGAGTTCGATTTGATTTCACTCGGCAAGAGGTTGATCGCACCAGTGATGTGGCCAGCACGGTACTCATCACGACTACGGATATCGACAAACACACCGTTTTCACGGTTGGTAATAATCGCCGCTTGGTTCGGCGCAACCACTTTGTATGCCGCGGTTTTCTGCTTAATTAAGGACATTAGCAGTGCTGCGGCTAAACCTACCCATGCCAAAGTGAGGAGCATGTTGTTGGAGACGAAATCGATATATTCCTGCATAATCTTTGCTCTATACTGCTTGCTGACTCGCGTCGCGAGAATCCATCAAGGGGTGAAAAATGGTGTCGAGTATAACTTGCTCGCCATGGTTTTACAGCCTGTCCGCGTAAATCCGCGCGCTCGCTCACTTGCCAGATGACTAGCACGGTTTTCCCCACCCGCTCAATAACTTGAAAAGAAAGAAGGTTTCACCAATAGCAGAAATCGAGCAAAGCCATTCGCAAGCCGGCTGGATCTTCGCCATAATGAGGGGACTCAAGGGGCATTGGCAAGCCTAACGGTCAACTTGTCAGCAGGGATAATTGATCTTAGCCTACATATCGCGGCGTAAAATGTAGTAAAATTACGCTCATTCAATGACCATTGAGTCATGCTGCTGCTCAGCTCGGGTCGGCATCAAGCCTCAGTGGTTGTCTTATGGCAGCCAATGTCAGTCTTTAGCTTGAATTGAGAGGACGTAATATGTCTGCAAAAAAACCACTCGCACTGGTGATTCTCGATGGTTGGGGTTATCGCGATCCGCAAAGCGATAATGCGATCACCAACGCCAACACCCCGGTACTCGATAGCCTGATGGCCGCTAACAGCACCTTGATCTCTGCATCAGGTTTCGATGTGGGCCTGCCGGACGGGCAAATGGGTAACTCAGAAGTGGGACACGTGAACATTGGTGCTGGCCGCGTGGTTTACCAAGACTTGACTCGGATCACCAAAGCCATTGCAGATGGTGAGTTTAACCAAACGCCAGCGCTGACTGCTGCCGTTGATAAAGCGGTAGACAAAGGTAAAGCGGTTCACATTATGGGTCTGATGTCACCAGGCGGTGTACACAGTCATGAAGACCATATTGCGGCTATGGTTGAGCTTGCCGCTGAACGCGGTGCCGACCAAATCTACCTGCACTGCTTCCTCGACGGGCGTGATACGCCACCACGTAGCGCCAAAGCATCACTTGAGCGTTTTGATACCCTGTTTGCCAAACTCGGTAAAGGCCGCATTGCATCTTTGGTGGGCCGTTACTACGCGATGGACCGAGACAACAACTGGGACCGTGTTGAGCGCGCTTATGACTTGCTTACCCAAGCTCATGGCGAGTTCACTGCCACCAGCGCGGTTGAGGGCCTAGAGGCTGCGTACGCCCGTGAAGAAAACGATGAGTTTGTCGCGCCGACCGAAATTTATCGCGACGGTGACAATAAAGCGACTATCAACGACGGTGATGCAGTCATCTTCATGAACTTCCGTGCCGACCGTGCGCGTCAAATGACCCGCGCCTTTATGCCGGATTTCGATGGCTTTACGCGTAAAAAATACGCTGAGCTGTCTGACTTTGTGATGCTGACAGAATATGCAGCCGACATCGATACCACGGTCGCTTTCCCACCGGAGAGCTTGTCTAACACCTTGGGTGAGTGGCTCTCGAAAAACGGTAAAACCCAGCTGCGCATCTCTGAAACTGAGAAGTACGCTCACGTGACTTTCTTCTTTAACGGTGGTATCGAGACCGTGTTTGAAGGCGAAGAACGTGCGTTGGTTGCCTCACCAAAAGTGGCAACCTACGATCTGCAGCCTGAAATGAGCTCAGAAGAGTTGACCGACAAGCTTGTTGCGGCGATCAAATCTGGCAAGTTCGATATGATCATCTGTAACTACCCGAACGGCGACATGGTCGGCCACACTGGCGTGTACGATGCCGCGGTGAAGGCATGTGAAGCGGTAGACCATTGCATTGGTCGCGTGCTGGAAGCGATTAAAGAAGTGGACGGTCAGATGCTGATTACCGCCGACCACGGTAACGCCGAGATGATGGTGGATCCAAACACTGGTGGCGCTTACACCGCGCACACCAATTTGCCAGTGCCACTGATGTATGTGGGCAGCAAAGACATCACGTTGAAAGAAGGCGGCAAGCTGTCTGATCTGGCCCCAACCATGCTGGCCTTGACCGGTATGGAGATCCCAGAAGAGATGACTGGCAAGCCGTTGTTCGATCTGAAATAATCTCCTCATGCGGGAGAAACGAACACGCTTTTTGACAGCCCTCCGCGCCAGTGCCTTGTGCACTGGCGTTTTTCTGTGCCTGCTCACTTTTTCAACGAGCGCCAATTCCCAATTGGAAGGCGTCAGTGATGAAATCGCTCGCCAACAATCGCAATTGGCCGCACACAACAAAAAACTGAATCACCTGCAACGGGATTTAAAAGCGCAAGCCACGCGGATTGAAACGCTATCGAAACGAATTCGCTCTGCACAGAGCGCTCTTGGTGATACAGAGGCCGAGATTGAGACGCTCACTAAAAAACAGGCCCGTCTCCAACAAGAGATGATTGGCCAGCAAGCCTTACTGGCCGACTTACTGGACGCACAATACCGTCAAGGCCAACACGATCAGCTCCAGCGCCTACTCAGTGGCGACGACATTGCACAATTAGACCGACTCACACGCTATGCCGAAACCTTGGCACAATCTCGTCAAGCTGCGATTGAATCCCTCGCCGCCACACGTACCGAATATCAGTTAACCGCGCACCAGCTGAAACAACAACGCGATAAGCAGTCTGCTTTGGTCGCCGAACTGCAAGAGAAAAAGCGGGATTTGGAAAGCGAGCAAGCCGCACAAAGTCAAACGGCGAAAAAAATTCGCGCACAAATTGCCAGTGACAGTGCCTACCTTGCGGAACTCAACGCGAACAAACAACGTTTACAAGAAGAAATCGCCGCGGCGGCACGACGCGCCACCGTGAAGATGGCAGGGATTGCGAATGCCAAAGGCAAGCTCACTTGGCCCGTCAAAGGCACGTTGTTACACCGTTTTGGCGAACGTCAGTCCGGCCAAGTCAGTTGGAACGGTGTGGTGATTGGCGCCAAGCGCGGCACCGAAGTGAAAGCGGCGCATGCGGGTAAAGTGGTGCTATCGAGCTGGTTGCGTGGCTATGGCCTATTGATTGCCGTAGACCACGGTAAAGGTGACATGACCTTGTATGGTTATAACCAAGCCCTGCTAAAAGATGTGGGCGATACCGTGACCGCCGGTGAGCCTATCGCCTTGGTCGGCGACAGCGGTGGCCAATCCACCCCTTCCCTGTATTTCGAAATTCGCCGCAAAGGCAACACCACCAATCCACTCCCTTGGCTGGATTAAAAACGCCCACCAAATAGGTGGGCGTGCGGATGTTTTGCGCGCTTCAGCGCCGCTAAACCAGAGGCGTTAGCGCTGCCAATCGAGGATCACCTTGCCAGATTGTCCTGAACACATCACATCAAAGCCTTGTTGGAAGTCATCCACGCTGTAGTGATGGGTGATGATCGGGGTTAAATCCAAGCCAGATTGAATTAACGATGCCATCTTGTACCAGGTTTCGAACATCTCGCGGCCGTAGATACCTTTGATCACGAGCCCTTTAAAGATCACCTGATTCCAGTCAATGCCCATATCACTCGGTGGGATGCCAAGGAGCGCAATCTTGCCACCGTGGTTCATGGCCGCCAGCATGCTATTAAACGCCGCCGGCACCCCAGACATTTCGAGGCCAACATCAAAGCCTTCCGTCATGCCAAGCTCTGCCATTACCGACTCCAGAGAGGACTCAGCCACATTGACCGCGCGCGTGACACCCATTTTGCGGGCAAGCTCAAGGCGATATTCATTCACATCGGTGATCACCACATGACGTGCCCCAACATGACGCGCCACCGCAGCGGCCATGATGCCAATCGGCCCCGCGCCGGTGATCAACACGTCTTCGCCCACCAAATCAAAGGACAGCGCCGTATGCACGGCATTACCGAATGGGTCGAAAATCGAGGCTAGGTCATCGGAGATCTCATCTGGGATTTTGAACGCGTTAAACGCGGGGATCACCAGATACTCCGCGAAGGCACCTTCGCGGTTAACGCCTACACCAACAGTGTTGCGACATAGGTGAGTACGACCGCCGCGACAGTTTCGGCAGTGTCCACAAGTGATATGCCCTTCACCCGATACGCGGTCACCCAATGAGAAGCCGCGTACCTCCTGACCAATGCCGACCACTTCACCGACATATTCGTGGCCAACCACCATAGGTACCGGAATGGTCTTTTGCGACCACTCATCCCATTTGTAAATGTGCACGTCGGTGCCACAGATAGCCGTTTTTCGAATCTTGATTAGTAGATCGTTGTGACCCAGCTCGGGAAGCTCGGTCTCCGTCATCCAAATGCCGGGCTCCGCTTTGAGTTTCGCCAAAGCTTTCATGGTTGTTTGTGTCATGACATTACCCAATCAGTTGCATCTCTTTGCCTACTTTAATGAAGGCATCAATAGCTCGGTCCAATTGCTCACGTGTATGCGCGGCTGACATCTGGGTGCGGATACGAGCTTGACCTTTCGGTACCACAGGGTAGGAGAAGCCCACCACATAGACGCCCTCTTCCATCATGCGCTCAGCAAACTCACTGGCCACTTTGGCATCGCCAAGCATCACAGGAATAATGGCGTGATCGGCCCCAGCTAGCGTAAAGCCAGCTTCCGTCATGCGTGCACGGAAGTGCTTGCTGTTGTCCCAAAGCTGCTCACGCAAGTGGTCACTTTCGGCCAGCATATCCAGTACACGGATAGAGGCAGACACAATCGCGGGGGCCAGCGAGTTGGAGAAGAGGTAAGGGCGCGAACGCTGACGTAGCCAATCAATCACCTCTTTTTTGCCTGACGTATAGCCCCCTGACGCGCCGCCCATCGCTTTACCCAAGGTGCCGGTGATGATGTCGACACGATCCATCACTTGATGGTATTCGTGCGTCCCTCGGCCATGCTCGCCCATAAAGCCAACCGCATGGGAATCATCCACCATGACTAGCGCGCCATATTGCTCTGCCAGATCGCACACAGCTGGTAAGTTCGCCACCACGCCGTCCATCGAGAAGACACCATCAGTCACAATCAAGATATTCGCCACACCGGCGGCTTTCGCGGCTTTAAGCTGGGCTTCCAGCTCGTCCATATCGTTGTTGGCATAACGGAATCGCTTCGCTTTACACAAGCGTACGCCATCGATAATTGACGCATGGTTTAGCGCATCAGAAATAATGGCATCGTCAGGGCCGAGAATGGTTTCGAACAAGCCCGCGTTAGCATCAAAGCATGAGGAATACAGGATGGTATCTTCCATCCCGAGAAAGTCAGATAACTTGGCTTCCAAGGTTTTGTGTGCATCTTGCGTCCCACAAATAAACCGTACCGACGCCATACCAAAACCGTGCTCATCCATCCCTGCCTTGGCGGCCTTGACCAACTCAGGATGGTTCGCCAGTCCTAAGTAGTTATTGGCGCAAAAGTTCAGTACCTGCTGCTCATGATTGACGGCAACACTGGCCGCTTGTGGCGAGGTAATAAGACGTTCACTTTTGTACAAGCCATCAGCTTTTACTTGCTCAAGCTGGTGACGAATTTGCTGATAGAAGGCAGCCGTCATCGCAATCTCCATGCTGTGATGATTACTTTAGGAAGGTCGCTGCCTAACAGTGGCAGCGAATGATGGCGGCTATCATGGCACGTTAAATACCCAGGTGCCAATAAGGGATGTCAGACAGTGATTCATATCGTGTAATCGCTGTCATCTTGTTTGAATATCGCGCAGCTAAGCAGGCAAACCGTCGAACTACTCAGTTCAGCGTGTCTAAAGCATGCTTATCTTGGCGAACTAATTGCTTGCGATAGTGGTCTATTAATACACCAATGGCGGCTTGTCCTTGTGCGGTGGTTAAGGGCCTGAGAAGCTCTAGCATTTGCAGAACCCCTTTATAAATCACCCCCGCGTGAATTTGCGTTTGGGGAGCCTGGGCGCTTTGGTAAAAAATCCAGCTCGACGCCACCAACTTCAGGGTTTCGCCAACGGCACTAAGGGCACTTTCATCCAACGCAAGCCAGCCTGCTTGGCTATAGTGTTGAAGTATGGTCATTAAATTGACTTGCAGCTGTTGCTGGGCGGCCAAGTACTTTTGTTGCAAAGCTTCATCTCGGCGCAGAATGTCGGGCAGGTTGGCGTAAAAAAACCGATACCGCCACATCAGGCTAAACGTCGCATCTAAATAATGCTGCAACAGGGCTTGGGTATCGTCGCGTGGCTGATGAGGATCAAACGCCAAGGCGAGATCTTGCGCGTATTGGTCGAATATACTGTGTATAATCGCCTCTTTATTGCGAAAGTGATAGTAAAGGTTGCCCGGACTGATACCGAGGTCAGCCGCAATATGGTTTGTGGTAATATTTGGCTCGCCGTGTTGATTGAACAAAGCCAGTGCAGCATGGATAATTCGATCGCGGGTTTTCATGTATGGTTCTGTCCTCTGCCCGGTTGATGCTAAACCATACTATCACAGACAACAGCGAAGGCGACGGCGTCTGTCGTCAGGCAAAAATTTAGGTAATGATATGATAATTGTGACAGGTGGCGCCGGCATGATCGGCAGCAACTTAGTAAAAGCACTCAACCAGCAAGGCTATCGCGATATTGTGGTGGTCGATAACCTAAAAGACGGCACCAAGTTCGCTAACCTCGTTGATCTCGATATCGCCGACTACATGGATAAAGACGATTTCCTCACCCAAATTATGGCGGGTGATGACTTTGGTCCTATTGAGGCGGTTTTTCACCAAGGCGCCTGCTCTTCCACCACAGAGTGGGATGGTAAGTACATGATGCTCAATAACTATGAGTACTCCAAAGAGCTACTCCATTATTGTATTGAGCGTGATATTCCGTTCTTATACGCCTCATCAGCAGCCACTTACGGCGGCCGTGATAGCGATTTTATTGAAGCGCCCGACTATGAAGGGGCACTCAATGTCTATGGCTATTCGAAGCAGCAATTCGATAACTATGTCCGTCGCGTATGGGACGATGCGGCAGCTCATGGTGAAACACTGCCACCCATCACCGGCTTTCGCTACTTTAATGTGTATGGCCCGCGCGAGCAGCATAAAGGCAGTATGGCCTCAGTGGCCTACCACCTTAACCAACAAATTTTAAACGGTGAAAATCCCAAGCTTTTTGAAGGCAGTGATACCTTCAAGCGTGATTTTGTCTATGTCGGCGATGTTTGCGCAATGAATATCTGGTTCTGGCAGCAGCAAATCTCTGGGATTTTTAACTGTGGTACCGGCCGTGCTGAGCCATTCAGCGCCGTTGCCAATGCAGTGATCGCATTTCACGGCAAAGGCGAAATCGAAGAAATTCCATTTCCTGCCCACCTGAAAGGCCGTTACCAAGCCTACACGCAAGCCGATCTCACCAAGGTTCGAGAGGCAGGCTACACCGCAACATTTAAAACCGTTGCTGAAGGTGTTGCCACGTACTTGGCCGAAATTAATCGCTAATAACAATAGTTCGCCCCAGTGAGGCTGGGGCGTGAGAAAGAGCAATGACAAAACAGCGACACGATTACGACGCGCATGCCTACAACCCAGAATTTTCGCGTGCCTATCTGGCGCCCAAATACTGGGGCACATGGCTGATGCTTTTGGTTGCCCTTCCCGTTTGTTTACTCACTCCGGCTAAGGCGAAGTATCGCTTTTCTCGCTGGGTCGCCAACAAACTGGTAGCAAAGAAAAAAGGTACCATTTTGAATGCATGGCTTAACCTCGAAGCCTGCTTTCCTGACAAATCCGCCGAGGCTCGTCAGGCGATTTTGGTAGAAACCTTGACCACGGCTGGGGCCTTTTTGCTTAGCTTTCCGCTGATCACCTTGCGAAGCCGCCATTGGTTTCAACACCACTGTGACGTCGCGGGCATAGAGCATATCACTCGCCACACGGATAATGGCGAAGCGGTGATCCTATTTGTCCCCCACACATGGGCCATTGATGCCGCAGCCATTCTGTTTGCTTCTCAAGGGCTACCAGTGGCGGCCTTTTCTAAACGACAAAAGAATCGCCTGCTGGATTGGCTGATGCATCGCCAACGCGTGCAATACGGCGGGAACTGCTACGAACGTGAGGCCGGAATTAAACCCTTTATTCGCGCCGTTAAACGCGGATTTCTAGGTTACTACTTGCCCGATGAAGATATGCGTGATGAAAGCAGCGAATTCGTGCCGTTTTTTGCCACCACCAAAGCCACCTTGCCAAGTTTGGGCAAGCTAAGCAAAGTGACCCGTTCCCATATTGTCCCGGTATTGTCCGGCTTTAATGCCCAAACAGGGCGATTTAACATCACCGTTTATCCCGCATTCAACGACTTTCCGACCGGCGAAAGTCAGACAGATGCACGCGCTATGAATGCGCAAATCGAGACAATGCTAGAAGGACAGCTAGACCAATATATGTGGATTCTTCAGCTTCTCCGGACCCGAGAAGATGGCCGCAACATTTATCAAGAAGCAAAAAAGAAGGCGGCAGCATGATGAACATACTGGTCATTGGTCCCTCTTGGGTAGGCGATATGGTGATGTCACAATCACTGTATAAAACTATTAAGCAACAGCACCCTAACGCCAAGATTGATGTGATGGCACCAGCGTGGTGTGCCCCAATTTTGGCACGCATGCCAGAGATCAATCGCAGCATTGAGATGCCGCTCGGCCATGGCGAATTTGCGCTCGGTAAACGTCGCCAATTAGGTAAAGCACTCGCAAAGCACCACTATGATCACGCCTATGTGTTGCCTAATTCGGCCAAATCGGCACTGATCCCTTGGTTTGCCAATATTCCAGTGCGCACAGGCTGGAAAGGTGAAATGCGGTATGGCTTGCTGAATGACTTACGCCCCAACAAGAAAGCCTTTCAGTACATGGTTGAGCGCTATGTCGCATTGGCTCACCCTCGTGCTGAGATGCAAAGCTCAGCCTCACTCGGCGGTCTTGAAGGCCTGCCAAAGCCTGAGTTATCCATTGACCCTGACGCACAAGCGGCCGTGGTCAAAAAACTGGGGCTGAATCAAGATAAGCCCGTGCTTGGTTTATGCCCAGGGGCCGAATTTGGCCCAGCGAAAAAGTGGCCCGAACGCCACTATGCCGCGGTCGCACAAGCGCTGATTGCACAAGGCTACCAAGTATGGCTGTTCGGCTCGGCAAAAGACGTTGAAACCTGTGAAAACATTGCCGCACTGTCTGGCCAGCAAGATGACATGTATGTATTAGCGGGGAAAACCAGCCTGATTGAAGCCGTTGACTTACTCGGCGCCTGCCAAACCGTGGTCAGCAACGACTCGGGTCTGATGCATATCGCTGCCGCGGTAAATTGTCATGTCATTGCGGTATATGGCTCCACATCCCCGGAATATACGCCCCCATTAACCCATAAAGTCGATATTATTCACACCGATATCGACTGTCGCCCATGCTTTAAACGCGAATGTCCGTTAGGGCATTTAAAATGTTTAAACGATTTGGACCCACGTCAGGTAATTGATCTAGTGGCAAGGACAGGGAAGCCATCATGACCAAAACAACTAATACTCTTGCCGTCGCACTGATTGTAAAAAACGAGGCACACAATCTCGAGCCGTGTCTACAGTCCGTAGATGGCTGGGTCGATGAGATCATCATTCTTGATTCTGGTAGCACCGATCAGACGCTCGATATTGCCAAACAATATACGGACAAAGTCTATATTGAATCAGATTGGCAAGGTTTTGGTAAGCAGCGACAGCGCGCACAAGCATATGTGGAAAGTGATTTTGTCTTGTGGCTAGATGCTGATGAACAAGTCACACCTGAATTAAAAGAAAGCATCTTAAGTGCCATTAATAGCCAACAGACGAACACAGTTTATTATGTGAACCGACTATCCCGTGCATTTGGTAAGGAAATAAAACACTCTGGTTGGCACCCTGATTGGATCTGTCGTCTCTATAAAACATCTGAGGCTCAGTATTCTGATTCGCTAGTCCATGAACATGTTTTAGTACCCAGTACACATCAAAAAGTCTATTTAGGTGGTGTATTAAAGCATAATACATTTCATTATCTTCATGAGTACACCGCGAAGACTAACCAGTACATAAAGCTTTGGAGTGATCAGAGGGAAGGTAAAAAGTCGTCGAGTGTATTAAAAGCTATTAGCCATGCACTATTTCGATTCATAAAAATGTATATATTAAAAAAAGGCTTTTTAGATGGTCGACATGGGCTTGTCCTCGCACTTCTCAGTGCTAATGTCGTCTTCACACGCTATGCCGACTTGTGGTTGAGAGACTATGTTAAGAGGCAATCTTGATCATGCACATTTGCCATGTCAATCTTGCATCTGGGTTTAGCGGCGGTGAGCGACAAACACTCACACTGATCAAACAACAGCTCGCAATGGGTTATCGACTCACTGTGGTCGCTAACCCCAAAAGCCCGTTTGCTGATGAAATTCGCGCGCTTGAACAGTGCCAATTAGTGCTTTGTAAGCATTATACTCGCTCGCATCAGCGCTCAATCACCGCTGACTGCGATGTGGTACATGTTCATGAAGGCCGAGCCATTTATTGGGCGCTGCTCCAGCGCTTGATACATGGCGTACCCTATATCGTCACGCGACGCATTGATAACCCCCTAAAGCGTAAATGGCTATCTCAACTTGCCTATACACGTGCAAGCACGTTGGTCGGGCTCAGTTCGGAGATTGTCCGCCAGATAACTCGGCGCCACCCTCAAGCGAATGTAGCA
Source organism: Salinivibrio sp. SS2 (assembly GCF_001722075.1). Lineage (NCBI taxonomy): Bacteria > Pseudomonadati > Pseudomonadota > Gammaproteobacteria > Vibrionales > Vibrionaceae > Salinivibrio > Salinivibrio sp. SS2. Next base: position 34,020 of record NZ_MEBP01000128.1, read on the forward strand.
ACCATTCCTAGCTCTCCGGTTCATTATCCGGTTTCAGACGCGGACGTCGACGCGATTAAGGCGCAGTTTGCTAATAAGTTTTTGGTCATTCAAGCCGCGAATATGTACGCCCATAAAGGCTTTGATGTCACAATTGGCGCCGCCAAGGTGCTCGAGAAGCATGCTCCTCAGGTTCACATCTGCTTACTAGGCGACGGTAAAGCGCGCGCTGAGCTCGAAAAACAAGCACAAGGCCTTGACAACATTAGCTTTATGGGTAAACAAAGCGCAATGGGGAACTGGTTCGCGGCCGCCGATTTGCTGGTCCATCCGTCGTATAGTGAAGGGCTAGGCTCTGTGATTCTCGAAGCGATGGCCACAGGCTTGCCGGCAATTGGTACGAAGGCAGGCGGGATCCCTGATATTATTAATCACGAGACTAATGGCTATCTGATCCCGTCTGGTGATGCTGCATCACTTGCTCACTATATTGAAACACTATCTCAAACACCTGAGGTGTTAGAATGTATGGCCCGAGAAGCATTAAATACAGCCAAAAAATTTGATATCTCAATATGTGCAAAAAAGTATCAAGATATTTACCAGCACGTCATCCATGAAAAACTATAGCTTATCTAAACCGTTGTTTGCCCAGAATGCTTTATTTCTCACGGTTTCTTGAAAGATATCCTTGTTTATAGACGGTCTTTTAAGCTCTTGATGATAAAGGTGCAGTAATGCTGCACCAAATTTTAATGCTTTTGTTTTTATACCAACGCCATTCAAACGAAACTCAATATCTGTGTCTTCACCCACTGCAGGCGCTTCATAATTCATATCAAATCCGTTGATTTTTTTGAAATCGTTTTTAAACAAAGAAAAATTACAACCGATAATCGACTTTTCTAAACGCCTTTTTAACATTAGATTTCTGAGAAATTTTATATGAATACCGTTTTCAATGTGTTTACCGGTAACGTCTGTATCATAACCTAACAGATTAAACCACAAATAACGGAACATCATTGGAATAAAGTGAACATGACTAAACGTTGATTTCTTTGGCGAAGAATATAACTTTTTGGTATATTTTTCAGATAGTTCGACACGACGTCCACAGACAACCTTCCCTTTTTCTGCAGCATACAGATGATCTTGTACAAAACCATATTGAGGTACACAATCGCCATCGATAAAGATTAAATAATCAGTTTTAGACGCAGCAATCGATTTATTCAAAATTCGATTTTTTCTAAATCCTTTATCTTCATGCCAAACATGAAACACGCGAAAAGGAAGCAATTTAATATAGTCTTTTAACCATGAAGTGATATCATCGGATGATCCATCATCGGCAACAATCACATCAAAATTATAGTTTGATTCTTCTTTGAGTGATTGAAAAATCATACTTAATGCCTTTTTATTATTGTAAAAAGAAATAATGATTGTTGCTTTTTTATAATCCATAATATTTTGCAATCGTTTGGAAAGTCATAATTTGTTTAGTAGTATAACAATTATGTATAAAGTTTGGGACTGATTCGTGCGCTGGCTATACACCTTTATCCTGACTCTTGTTGCCCCGTTGTTATTAGTGGGCCTGTACCGAAAGCGTCCTGGGAAACCGGCCGTCGGTGCGCGATGGCGTGAGCACTTTGGTCGTACGCCGGCTGTTGAGGGGCAGCCGATTTGGCTGCACGCGGTTTCTGTGGGCGAAGTGCTCGCCGCGAAACCCGTGATTGCCGCGTTGCAGAAGGCCTATCCATCCATTCCTCTGCTCGTCACCACCACGACCCCAACCGGCGCCGAACAGGCAGAAAAGATAGAAGGCATTATCCATCGCTATATGCCAGTCGATTTTAACGTCGCTGTCCGTGGTTTTTTGCGCGCAGTCAATCCCCGCCTGTGTGTGATTATGGAAACCGAGCTGTGGCCAAACACTCTCGCTAATGTCCATCAAGCCGGTGTGCCTATCGTGGTCATCAATGCGCGCTTGTCCGAGAAAGCGTGCCGCGGCTATAAACGGATCGCACCGCTATTTCGTACCATGAGCCAAAATATCGATGTGATTTTATGTCAGCACGACAGCGATAAGGCCCGTTTTGCCGAATTGGGTGTTGCCGACAATAAGCTCGCGACGGTCGGCTCCGTCAAATTTGATATTAAAGCTACGGATCCTCATCTGGGCCAATCACTGATTGATAACATTGGTGCTCGTCCATGCTGGGTTGCCGCCAGTACGCATGAGGGAGAAGATGCCATCATGCTCGACGCCCATGCCGCTTTGCTCCGTGATTATCCCGATGCCTTGTTAATCTTGGTTCCCCGTCATCCGGAGCGGTTTGATGGCGTAGAGGCGCAGATCCACACCCACGGACTCAGTGTCCAGCGCCGTACAAGTGACGCGCCAATCGCCCTTTCCTCGCAAGTCTATTTAGGGGATACCATGGGAGAAATGATGACATATCTGGCTGCTGCGAACGTGGTTGTCATGGCGGGTAGCTTTCTCGGCCCTAAAGTCGGTGGGCATAACTTGCTCGAGCCTGCCGCGCTCGCAAAGCCGCAGTTAACGGGACCCAGCTACTACAATTTCCAAGTGATTGGTGACACCTTGATTGAAGCGGGCGCCTTGCAAGTGTGTAACGATAGCCGAGATATTGCCGCGAAGATCGGTGCCTTTTTCTCGTCCCCACCCTTGGGCGCGCAAGCAGGACAAGCGGGATTGCAGGTTGTTGAGCAAAACCGAGGGGCAGTCGAACGTACCTTGCAAGCACTGGCGCCTTGGTTAAATCGCTAACCCCTATTTGCGAATCTTGTTATAGCCTTTTAGCACGGCGGCCCAATCTTCGGGCTGCCAGTGGATTTGACGCTTTTCCTTCTCTTTTTTAAACGATCGATGCAAACGCGCTAAGTTGTCTTCTTTCCACTGTTCACCGTCACGCTGCTGACATTTGTCGAAATCAATTAACCACAACTTGCCTTTCTTATCGCGAAGAATGTTGTGAATATTGAGGTCAGTGTGACAAACTCCGGCATCGTGAAGCCGTCGCACGAGTCGTCCGATAGCTCGATAGTCATGAGCCAATAGTGCATGCTCACAGAGGATAGCTACAAGATCACGCGCGCCTGGCACTTTTTCAACCAGAATATCTGCCCGATACGTGCGCCCAGATTTGACCGCGCGCGCCGCAACCGGTCGAGGCACTGGCAACTTTTTCGCCCGCAAGTAGGCAAGTAACGTCAGCTCCGCCCCGCAACGGGTTGTCTCCCAACCGGTGAACCAGTATTGATCTTTTACCAACTTACCGAACAAACCGCCCCGATAATAATGGCGCAATGCCATCTCCATCTTAGGGCCACGCACAAAAAAGGTCGTGCCGCGTCCTTTTGCTGAACCCGTCACCGCTGCTTGCTGATGCCAATAGTGAATATCGAAATAGTGGCGTGGATCCCCTTCCACTAATTCAGGGTCAAACCAAATACATTCGTTGTCGCTCTGTTCTACTTCTATACTCACTGTTTTTCCTATCTTGCGGTCGCTGCAGCGCCTATCAGTGTAACGCGCCTATTTTCAGATTCACAGACGCGCCACAATGAAGAACAATGCGTCTCGACGCATGATTTGATAACCTCTGCCCAGATAACACATCAAAAGGACAACCCTGTGACCAAGAAACAACTGACCCGTGTGATTTACCCGGGCACGTTTGACCCCATCACCAATGGCCATCTTGATTTGGTTGAACGCGCTGCAAGCATGTTCGATGAGGTCATCGTAGGCATTGCCGCAAGCCCCAGTAAAAAGCCCCTGTTTGATCTGGACGAACGCGTCGCCTTAACTCAAGCGGTGACCAGTCATTTGCCCAATGTCTCTGTGGTCGGTTTTTCTGGGCTACTGGTGAATTTTGCCAAGCAATACCAAGCCAATATTTTGGTACGTGGTCTACGTGCTGTCTCTGATTTCGAGTACGAGTTCCAACTGGCCAACATGAATCGTCGTTTGATGCCTGAGCTTGAAAGCGTATTTCTCACTCCATCCGAAGAGCACTCATTTATCTCATCAACCTTGGTCAAAGAAGTGGCACTGCACGGCGGCGACACCAGTGAGTTTGTGCACCCTGATGTCTTAACCGCGCTTTGCAATAAGCTTCACGTCAACACGCCATCATAGTGGCTGGCAATGCGGGCAGAATACCGTTGCCCGCTGCCCAATCACCACACGCTCTAATACCGTCTCGCATTGCGGACAAGGTTCGCCGGCTTTGCCGTAAACCCGAAGCTCCTGAGCAAAATAGCCTGCTTTGCCATCTGCATTGGTAAAGTCTTTTAAGGTTGTGCCCCCTTGGGCAATCGCCGCCGCAAGTACGGTTTTTATCTCATCGACAAGGCATGCTGCTTCTGAGTGCGTCAGGCTCCCTGCTGGGCGTTTGGGGTGGATCCCCGCACAAAAAAGAGATTCATTGGCATAGATGTTCCCCACGCCAACGACCACCGCGTTATCCATAATGAAGGATTTCATCACCAGTTTTTTACCCTTCGCACGCGCCAGTAAATAATCAGCGTTAAAAGCGTCACTTAATGGCTCGGGGCCAAGCTTGCTCAGCACTTGATGCATTGTATCCTGCGCTTGCCACAGCCAAGCGCCAAATCGTCTTGGGTCGTGATAACGGATCATCATATTGTTGCTGAGGATGACATCCACATGGTCATGCTTTTCTGGGGCTAAGCTGGCGGGTAATACCCGTAAACTGCCCGACATCCCAAGATGCACAAGCGCCGTCCCCAGATCGCACTCGAGCAACAAATATTTGGCACGACGTGTTATCCGGCGAATCACTTGGCCTTGGAGCAATTGCAATTCATCAGGCACCAGCCAGCGCAGCTGTGGTTGACGAACAATAATTTGGGTGACGGTCTGACCTTCAACATAGGGAGTGATCCCCATGCGACTGACTTCAACTTCAGGTAATTCAGGCATGATAAGGACTTTTACTTACGACTTAGTCAACGGAAAAAGGTAACGGCTATCAACAGACACCGCCAGCCATTGGCCTTGCTCATTTTGCATTAACCAAAATTGCGGCTGCTGATAATAGGTAATACGGATAGGTTCTTGATCAGGACTACGCAGTAGCTCAAGCGTCCGCGGCGCGGTCAGTTGCGGCCGCAGAGATTGTAAAGTGGCGTCATTCACTTGTGTTCCTTTCAGTCCCAGCCAACGTTGAGCGAGCTCCGTGGGGCTAATCAATAACGGCTTATCGGTTTGCCAACCATCAAGCGTACGCGTCAAGGTTAAGTGAGAGAAGCGCAGCGCGAGCACCTCACTGCGTGACGTCACCAAGGCAATCACACCGTCAGGCATCTCTCGAGCGTGACGTTGGTGGCGCAGGTAGTCAGGTAATAGCATCAAACCGAAAAAAATCACCACGGAAAAAATGAGGATGTTGTTCCACGTTTTTCGTTTTAGCTTCATGAGACACCGCCACTGGATACCCGACTTTGTTAATCAGCAGTATATACACAAATGAGGCTGGCGTTGATAGCTAAGCGACCGGATGGTCCAGCGAGGGAAAATAGATATAAAAAAACCCAGCCTAGGCTGGGTCTTTCTCGAAACTTTCAACCAATTACTTGATTTTGGCTTCTTTATACATAACGTGCTTGCGAACTACGGGATCAAATTTTTTGATCTCGAACTTGCTTGGCATGTTACGTTTGTTCTTATCTGTGGTGTAGAAGTGACCAGTACCAGCAGAGGATACTAGACGAATCTTCTCGCGAATGCCTTTAGCCATTCTCTAAGTCCTCTTATACTTTCTCACCGCGGGCACGCATTTCTGCTAGTACAGAATCGATACCTTTTTTGTCGATGATGCGCATACCTTTAGTAGATAGACGCAGTTTAACGAAGCGTTTTTCGCTTTCTACCCAGAAACGATGAGTTTGCAGGTTCGGCAGAAAACGACGCTTGGTGGCGTTATTAGCGTGAGAGCGGTTGTTACCAACTACAGGACGCTTGCCAGTTACTTGGCATACTCGTGACATGAAAGTCTCTCCAAAATCGTTTCAGCTCGATATCAACCTTGTCCGCCAGTCCTGCAAATTCAAGGTCAGGCTCAAGGTCAAGGCTATCAAAGGTGGCGCATTATACTAACTGAATTCACATTGCTCAAGTCCCGAGCAGATCCTTTTGCGCTCTTTTTGATCGTTTTTTTTCGCCAAAGGCGATCCTCAAAGGGATAACAACCAACCTCGTTCGGCGAAGGATACCACTTCTCCGTCCCCAACCACCAGATGATCAAGCACACGAATGTCGACTAATCCCAACGCTTGAACAATTCTTTCGGTGATTTGGCGGTCGGCCTGACTCGGCTCTGCCACACCCGAAGGGTGATTGTGGGCCAATATGAGCGCCGACGCATGTAATTCGAGTGCACGGCGCACAATTTCACGCGGATATACACTCGCCGCATTGTGAGTGCCCTCAAAAAGTTGCTCATCGGTAATGACACGGTGTTGATTGTCGAGAAATAACACATAAAACGCTTCGCGGGGCCGGTCTCGAAGCAACGTCGACAAATAACGGCGGGTATGATCAGGGCTAGTCAGAGCATCGGTTTTACTTAACGTTTCTTTTAAATAACGGCGGCTAAGCTCCAATACCGCCTGAAGCTGGGCATATTTCGCGCTTCCTAGCCCTTTATGCTGACAAAACGCAGCTTGGTCAGCACCCATCAGCGCACGCAACGAGCCAAAGTCATTTAACAGGTAGTCGGCCAGCTCGACCGCACTCATCCCCGTCACCCCAGTTCGCAAAAAAATCGCCAGTAACTCGGCATCAGACAAGCTCTGTGCCCCTCTACTCAGCAAACGCTCTCGTGGGCGGCAATCTTGCGGCATGGTTTTTAAGCTCATGATCGTTCTCCCTTTGCTGAGCCAGTCGTCGGCTACGACAAAGCCGATAGTAGGGAGAGGACGCCGCCTTGATACAAGCGCATCATGGCAAGGTTGCGTTTCAGTAGCCTATTTTTATTCCCCGTTGCGTGTGCTTTTCAGCAGACATCAGCCCATATCACAGCCCACCTGGCTCACACCGTGCGAGGATTCATGCGCTTGAACAAGCTTTTTACGCTAAGGATTATGGTATGGTTGCGCCATTCACTGACAACGATATCACGCATTATGGCCAGTTCTTCACAACAGCCAGCCCAGACGCTGGCAGGAAAACGTATACTGCTCGGTATGGGCGGCGGCATTGCCGCGTATAAATGTGCCGACCTCACTCGACGTCTTATTGAACGTGGGGCGACGGTCAAGGTGGTGATGACTCGCGCAGCAAAAGAATTCATCACCCCGCTGACCATGCAAGCCGTTTCCGGTCATCCGGTATCAGATAGCTTACTTGACCCCGCCGCTGAAGCGTCGATGGGCCACATTGAATTAGCCAAGTGGGCAGATTTAGTCTTGCTCGCCCCCGCGACCGCCGACTTAATTGCACGCGTCCATGCTGGCATGGGCAATGATCTGCTCACCACGGTGTGTCTCGCCACCGATGCGCCGATTGCGATTGCACCTGCAATGAATCAACAGATGTATCGTGCAGCTGTCACGCAAGCCAATATCGCCGCCTTGGGCGCGCGCGGTTGCCTGATTTGGGGGCCCGACAGTGGTGCACAAGCCTGTGGCGATGTCGGCCCGGGGCGCATGCTAGAGCCGATGGCGTTAGTGGCAGAATGTGAGCACTGGGCCGGCCCTACACCTCTAGTTGGCAAGCACATCATGATCACCGCCGGGCCAACCCGAGAAGCACTCGACCCGGTGCGCTATCTTTCCAACCATAGTTCGGGAAAAATGGGCTATGCGCTCGCAGAAGCCGCCCGAGCACTGGGTGCCACGGTCACCCTAGTCAGTGGGCCAGTCGCACTGCCAACGCCCACCGGCGTGCACCGTGTTGATGTGACCAGTGCACAACAAATGTATGAAGCCGTCCATGCCAGCATTGCCTCACAAGACATTTTTATCGGCTGTGCGGCCGTAGCGGATTATCGTCCCCAAACCGTTGCCGAGCAAAAGCTGAAAAAACAAGCCGATAAAGATGCCATGACAGTCACCATGGTGAAAAACCCTGACATTATCGCCTCGGTAGCTGCGCTGTCGGATACAAGGCCTTTTACCGTTGGCTTTGCGGCAGAAACACAGGATATCGAGACCTATGCACGCGATAAGCTTGCACGTAAAGGGCTCGACATGATTTGTGCTAACGATGTCTCGCTTTCAGACCAAGGATTTAATAGCGATCACAACGCCTTACACCTTTTCTGGCCGAACGGTGATCTCGCACTACCGTTAACAGAGAAAGCATCCTTGGCACGCACTGTGATGACACATATCGCCAGCCGTTATCACGCGGCGGATACCAAAGCGTAACGTAAAAAAACGCCGTTACATCAAGTGTAAAAGCGTGCGCCAAGGCCACGCTTTTTGCTTTTAATACAGGCACCTCACCGCTAAGATAAAGAGCATGACTAACACGCTTGGTGGCACCTCGTCCTGATGCTTCCTTTACCGCCCGCCAACGTGAGAATAAAAGACAAAGGAATCGCATGAATGGCAGCCCCGAAAAAAAATAATCGCCGCGAAGAGATCCTCCAAGCGCTCGCGCAAATGCTGGAATCCACGCAAGGCAGCCAGCGCATCACGACCGCCAAATTGGCCGCCCAAGTTGGCGTCTCCGAGGCCGCACTCTATCGCCACTTTCCCAGCAAAGCACGCATGTTTGAGGGCTTAATTGAGTTTATTGAGGACTCATTACTGTCCCGCATCAACCTGATTATTGATGAAGAGAAAGACACCTTAGTGCGTCTTAAGCTCATTCTGCAGTTGCTGCTTGGATTTGGTGAGCGCAACCCAGGGCTGACGCGTATCATGACAGGCCATGCGTTGATGTTCGAGCAAGACCGCTTACAAGGTCGCATCAACCAATTGTTTGAGCGTGTTGAAGCACAGCTCAAGCAAGTACTTCGGGAAAGACGTTTACGAGAAGGGAAAGGCTTTCCGCTCGATGAAGCGGTGCTTGCGAGCCAACTAATTGGCCAAGTTGAAGGCAGTTTGTGCCGTTATGTGCGCTCATCTTTCAAACAACTGCCTACCGCCAACTTTGAACAGTACTGGCAATTGCTCACCAGTCAGCTGCAATAAGCCATGCAAGCAATCAGGCGCGCCGTGGCGCGCCCAGTCAAGGTTAAATACCATACTCTGCTTGATAGGTTTTGACCGCTGCCAGCTGTGCCGGATCAGCCTCGCTTTGCTCTAGATAGGTCACTAAGTCGCTTAAACTAATGATAGAGACAACGCGGCAGGCAAAATCACGCTCCACTTCTTGAATCGCAGACAGCTCTCCTTGGCCCCGTTCTTGGCGGTCAATCGCCACCAAAACACCGGCAAGTTGCGCACCTTGCGCCTGGATCAGCGCCATAGATTCACGAATAGCAGTACCAGCGGTGATCACATCATCCACCAACATCACGCGACCTTCGAGCGCACTGCCCACTAACTGGCCGCCCTCGCCATGATCTTTTGCCTCTTTGCGGTTAAAACAGTAAGGCGTATCCACATCATGATGATCGGCAAGCGCGACCGCGGTGGTGGTTGCAATCGGGATCCCCTTGTACGCAGGGCCAAATAGCACATCGTAATCAATCCCAGCATCCATTAATGCAGCGGCATAAAAACGACCCAATTTTGCTAAATCACGTCCGGTATTAAACAAACCTGCATTAAAGAAATACGGGCTCTTACGGCCGGATTTCAGGGTGAATTCACCAAACTTTAAAACCTGCTTTTCAAGGGCAAACTCAATAAACTGGCGCTGGTAGGCTTTCATTCCATCCTCTCACTATTAAAACGGTTGTGACGGTTATGTCACGGGCTCCATCCTGTTCTCAGGGCATCGAGTAGGGTGAGGCGTTGCCGCCTCATCCCTCTCACAGAACCGTACATACGGACCTCGTATACGGCCATGACACTTATTCCACTATACAGCATAAATACTAAACACATGCCCTGTCCTTA
>NZ_MEBP01000129.1:0-12785 GCF_001722075.1 Salinivibrio sp. SS2
CCCCAACTGGACTCAACGGGGGCGCCCAGCCCAGTGACATATTCCGCATAGCGGAACGACTAGCTTGAATAACTAAATCTGTCATTGGACACAAAATTGGCTCCCCCAACTGGACTCAACGGGGGCGCCCAGCCCAGTGACATATTCCGCATAGCGGAACGACTAGCTTGAATAACTAAATCTGTCATTGGACACAAAATTGGCTCCCCCAACTGGACTCGAACCAGTGACATACGGATTAACAGTCCGCCGTTCTACCAACTGAACTATGGGGGAATTGCTTTTCAACAATAACTTCCACCATATGGTGAAAAGTGGCTCCCCTTTGGGACTCAACGGGGACGCCTAGTCCTGCGACATATTCTGCGTAGCAGAAATGATACAGGCAATGCGAAACGCATAATTTCTCACAAAAGTGGCTCCCCCTGCGGGACTCGAACCTGCGACATACGGATTAACAGTCCGCCGTTCTACCAACTGAACTAAGGGGGAATTGCCTTGAAAGCGGGGCGAATCTTAGCGAGCAGATTTAGGGGTGTCAACGGGATGCAGTGAAGAATTTTGACCTTTTTGACTGAGTGTTGAAAAGGTGAACGCTATATGTTGACAATTCGTGCAAAACGGCAAGTTTTCCATCTTTGGCTTGTATGGTATGTCTTGACTGGTGAGAAGGCAGAGTGCACAAGGCTTCTACGGAGTTACCCACAAATTCTGTGGATAAGTGTGTGTGCAGATCTTGAGGAAGTCACTATGGTGTTGATTTTATGCGTGCGGCGAAAATCAATCCATTTATATTTTTTGGTTAAGGTAATGAAAATTGGTGTTTTTTTCCTAAGAATGAACGTTGTGAGAGTACGGCCTGATGTATGCTTATGCACAGTCTAAAAAACAAGCGATAAGTGAATAGCGGGGATAGATTATCGAAAAAAGGCGGTGACTTCGCCTAGATATTGGCGTTTTGAAAGTGTCTTTAGCGGGGATTTCCTAAAGCGGAAAGACAGTCTATCTAGGTCGTTTTTTAAGGTCAACGTTTATGGATAAAAAAGATCGATTTGTCGTTCGCTTTGGTAAAATGGCTCGACAGATTGACTCGATAAAGTGAGTCCGGACAATAGCGTGATTGGCTTGTGGCCCAAAAGGATAGCTTGATGAGTAAAACATTTTCTCTTCGTTCTTCGTTCCAACCATCCGGTGATCAACCTGAAGCAATCCATAAATTATGTGAGGGGTTGGAAGCTGGGCTTGCACATCAGACCTTGTTAGGGGTCACGGGGTCGGGAAAAACCTTCACCATGGCGAATGTGATTGCAGAGCTTAATCGTCCGACCATGATTCTTGCCCCTAACAAAACATTAGCGGCGCAACTTTATGGCGAGATGAGAGAGTTTTTCCCTGATAATGCGGTTGAGTATTTTGTTTCCTACTACGACTACTATCAGCCGGAAGCCTATGTACCCTCTACCGATACTTTTATTGAGAAAGATGCATCAATAAACGATCACGTAGAGCAGATGCGACTCTCTGCAACAAAAGCGCTGATGGAGCGACGTGATGTGGTAATCGTAGCCTCTGTGTCAGCTATTTATGGTTTGGGGGATCCCGATTCCTATTTAAAAATGATGCTGCATATTCGCCGAGGCGACTTGCTTGATCAGCGTACTATCTTAAAGCGGCTCGCCGAGCTTCAGTATACGCGCAACGATCTCGCGTTTGAGCGAGGCACATTTCGGGTGCGCGGTGAAGTCATTGATATTTTCCCCGCCGAGTCTGATCAAGATGCCATCCGCGTTGAGCTATTTGATGATGAAGTTGAAACCATTAGCGTATTTGACCCCTTAACTGGCCAAGTCAGTGCCAGAGATATTCCGCGGTGTACGATTTATCCCAAAACGCACTATGTCACACCACGAGAGCGGATTTTGGATGCGGTCGAGAAAATCAAAGTGGAGCTTGCTGAGCGGAAAAAGTATCTACTCGACAATAACAAACTTCTTGAAGAGCAGCGCATTACTCAGCGGACGCAGTTCGATATCGAAATGATGAACGAGTTGGGTTATTGCTCAGGAATTGAAAACTATTCGCGCTATCTGAGTGGACGCGCTGAGGGTGAGCCACCTCCGACGCTGTTCGATTATCTGCCTGCCGATGGACTTTTGATTATCGACGAGTCGCACGTGACTGTCTCTCAAATCGGGGCAATGTTTAAAGGCGACCGCTCAAGAAAAGAAACCCTGGTGGATTATGGCTTTAGGTTACCATCAGCACTCGATAATCGCCCGCTAAAATTTGATGAGTTTGAAGCCCTGGCACCGCAAACGGTCTATGTCTCCGCAACGCCGGGTAATTATGAGCTTGAGAAGTCCGCGGGAGATGTGATTGATCAAGTAGTGCGTCCTACCGGCCTGATTGATCCTGAGATTGAGGTACGGCCTGTCGCGACGCAGGTCGACGATTTGCTTTCTGAGGTTCGAGCGCGCCGAGAGCGCGATGAGCGGGTGTTAGTGACCACGCTCACCAAACGCATGGCCGAAGATCTGACTGAGTATATGCAAGAGCATGGCGTTCGTGTTCGGTATCTTCATTCTGATATTGATACGGTGGAACGTATGGAAATCATTCGTGACCTACGCTTGGGGGAGTTCGACGTATTGGTCGGGATCAACTTGCTTCGTGAGGGGCTCGATATGCCAGAAGTCTCTCTGGTCGCTATTTTGGATGCCGATAAAGAAGGCTTTTTGCGCTCTGAGCGTTCTTTGATTCAAACCATCGGGCGGGCGGCGCGTAACCTCCACGGTAAAGCGATTTTATATGGCGACAGTATTACAAAGTCGATGAAACGGGCGATTGATGAAACCGAGCGGCGTCGAGCTAAACAAATTGCCTATAATAATGAACATGGCATCACCCCGCAGAAATTGAACAAAAAAGTCATGGATGTGATGGAAATGGCGGCGGGTAAACGCGTGAAGAAAGGTAAGCCAGCCATGAAGTCGCTTCGCGCTGTGGCAGAGCCGGATGCAGATTATACACTGCAATCGCCTCAAGCCATTGATGCTCAAATTAAGAAGCTGGAAGGACAGATGTATGAAGCGGCGCAAAACTTAGAGTTCGAAAGCGCGGCACAATTACGCGATCAAATTCAAGTGCTGCGAGAGCAGTTTATCGCGAATAGCTAAATAAAAAAAAGCCAACCTAAAACGACAGGTTGGCTGTAGTGTTTCAGTGAGCATGTACTCACAAACAACGTCAGTTGGCTAGGTGACCCCAAAAGGGTCATCCTCTGTTATGCATTCAGCGTGCCAACTATTATAATGCGGCTTTACATGGACAAACCGTGTGGTTTTAGTGAGTTGTTATCATTAAACTGCAAATGTGATTGCATAATGCAACGCATTTCGCATACGCTCGCGCAATTATTATGAGCGTGACGCATAACAATTTCATCGATTATGGGATGCGAGACGCCACCCTCGGAGGACAAATGCCAACACTATCACACAGTAAACGCATACTGATGGTAGAAGACACCGCGTCAGTGGCTGCCCTTTACAAATCTTACCTAAACCCACTTGATGTGGAGGTAGAGATCGTTGGGACGGGTCAGGAAGCGCTGAATTTCTTTGCACAACAGGGTGATCAGCTCGCGCTAATTATACTCGATCTTCGTTTACCGGATATGTCGGGGATCGACGTATTGGCTCATGTCCGTGCGAACGCGCCAAGTTTACCCGTGATCATTATGACCGCGCATGGGTCTATTGACGCGGCGGTGGATGCGATGCGCAATGGCGCCAACGATTTTCTGATCAAGCCGTGTGAAGCAGATCAACTTAGGGTGACGGTGAATAAATCACTCAAGCCAAAAGTAGCGAGTCAATCCCAGTCTGAACGGCAAGAGGGAGAATATCATGGCTTCATCGGTCGCAGTTTACCCATGCAAGCGGTCTATCGAGTTATAGAATCGGCGGCGCCCAGTAAAGCCACCGTCTTTATTACCGGGGAAAGTGGCACGGGTAAAGAAGTGTGTGCCGAAGCCATCCATGCGGCAAGTACGCGCAGCAATAAACCCATTATTGCCTTGAACTGTGCGGCGATTCCCAAAGACTTGATTGAAAGTGAGCTATTTGGTCACGTGAAAGGCGCGTTTACAGGTGCAGCGGCTGAGCGTGATGGGGCAGCGGAGTTAGCGGATGGCGGCACCTTGTTCTTGGATGAGATTTGCGAAATGGATTTGGATTTGCAATCCAAATTGCTGCGATTTATCCAAACCGGCACGTTTCAAAAAGTCGGCTCTTCCAAGGTAAAAAAAGTGGATGTCCGTTTTGTGTGCGCCACAAACCGGGATCCTTGGTTAGAGGTTCAGCAAGGAAAGTTTCGTGAAGATTTGTACTACCGACTCCATGTGATCCCTCTCGCGCTTCCGCCATTAAGAGACAGAGGCAGTGATGTTCTAGAAATTGCCAATGCTCTGTTGGCGCTGTTTTCTGCCGAGGAAGGGAAAGACTTTTGTCGCTTTAATGACGCCGTTGTAAAACAACTGCTTGAATATGATTGGCCCGGAAATGTTCGCCAACTTCAGAACGTAATCCGCAATATAGTGGTGCTGCACAATGGTGAGGAAGTCACTGCCGAAATGCTTCCACCTCCTTTCGCGCGCGCATCTGGTGTCGAAATTGCATCGTCCCATCCGAACACTCGGTCAGAGGTGGCACTGCAAACGTTGACGGCACGCGAACAGAGTGATGATAACCTGACTGCAATCAGTAAATCGGATATCGAACCGCTGTGGAAAACGGAAAAACGTGCCATTGAAGTTGCGATTGATGCCTGTAATGGCAACATTCCGCAAGCAGCAGGATTATTGGAAGTTAGCCCCTCGACCATTTATAGAAAATTACAAGCTTGGCAAAAAACTGCGGCGAATTAATGATAGGAAGCGGATGTATGGCCACCACAGTGAACACTGAAACATTACGTCGACTGGCTTTGGAAGTAGGGGAAGATACTGTCACCGTGCTTTTAACGGTATTCAGCGATGAGCTTTCCCAATATCATTCTCAGCTTTCAGGCTCACCGTCGATTGAACAGGTACGAGAAATTAGTCATGCGATTAAAAGCAGCGCCGCTAGCTTTGGCGCAGACGATTTAGCGGAAATGGCCCGTGAGTGCGAATCTCGTGTCCGTCAAGGACAAGATGAGTGGATGTCACACCATTTGGACGAGCTGACCGATATGCTACGCGGCACAGCCTCGACTTACCGAGACTTAGCTGTTGAGCAGGACTTCATCAATAGCTTGACGTAGCTTGTCTCTGTCATGACGCCAACTGTGATTTGAAGAGGCCAATTGGGCCTCTTTTTGTTGATAACGCTCAGCTAAACTCGCCTCTGCCGTTTCACCCAACACCCAGTCGATTTCTCGTCCGCCCATCGCTCGTTCACACCATGTCAGCATGGTTGCCAAGGGCATCGCGCCGGCGGGCCCCAACTCTTTACCTAGGTTACGAATAAAGACGATTTTGGCTTGGCTCTGTTTGAGAGCGCGACTGAGTTCAGGAACCAGTAATGGGGGCATGACGCTGGTCAGAAAGCTTCCCGGTCCGATCAAAATGACATCCGCCAACTCAATCGCTTCAACGGCTTCGCGAGTCGCAGGCACTGTCGGTGATAAGAATAGTCTTGAGGGTGGTTGAGGAAGCTCATCAATATGGGTTTCCCCAGCCACCGTCTCCCCATCTGCGGTCAACGCTGCGAGATCAGAAGGGTGCTCTGACATAGGGAGAATATGTGTTTTTACATTTAGTAAATCTCGGATCAACTGAATGGCTTCGAGCGGACGAACCGACAGGTTATCTAATGCGGTTAGGATCAAGTTCCCGAGGTTGTGACCGTTTAATTCCCCTTTACCTTTAAAGCGGTACTCAAATAGCATGGAGCCGACAGACGGTTCCGTGATGAGTTGATTAAGACAGTTACGCATATCTCCCCATGCGATCCCGCCTTGGCAAGCACGGATACGGCCCGTCGAGCCGCCATTATCTGTGGTAGTCACTATGCCTGTGACACGACTGCCATGCTCGCTTAGCGCCGACAGCACGCGGCCAAGTCCGTGTCCGCCACCGATGGCGACAATGCGGGTTGTTCGATCAGAAAGAGGCGATAAGGTCATGAGTAACCGTTCGATGTGCTATGTACGTAAACGCTGAGTTTACTGAATAAGTGACCGAAAGTGTAAAAGTCAGGGCAGGGTTTTGTGAATTGGCAATAAAAAAGGGTAACTGTGGTGGTTACCCTTGCCTATAAAATCACCAAATCAAGTGAATAGGCCAAATCGCAAGGCAGCACTAAAAATAGGGGGATAAAGAGGTGACGCTCGACACGTCACCGCTTTTCCGTTTGTTTGGCCGCGTTAATGCGGATCGTGCATCATGCTAAGAAGGTAATCCCGCGTGGTGCCACAAGAGTTGTTGGCCATCAGCTGCTGTTTCTCTGTAGTAGGAAGTGGCAGCAATTCGAGCCAACGCTGACACAGCCAGCTCAGGTTAGAAAACTCGGTTTGGCGGTGCATTTTTTGCAACTCTGGATACCGTTCAAACATCGACTGTAATCGCTCGACAAGGGGTTGGCTTTGGTCGTCTACTTGACAATCGGGCCAGCGAGGCAGTGCACGCACAGAAGCAAACAGCATCTCGCTCTGTTGTTGGTTAAAAGTTTGGATTGAAAAACGTGCAGTGCCGCGGGCGGTGACAACTAAACATCCATCTTCCTGGCTGGTGGTGAAGTCTTCGATATCGACAAAGGTGCCAATATTGGTGTGTTGCCATTGGCTGTTGCTGTCCGCCATACACACGCCCAACGGTAACCCATGCTTCATGGCGAATACGAGCGTATTCAGCGCATTACCCGCAGGGATACGAAGCGGAATTCTACCTCCAGGTAGAATGTGGCGGTCGTTAAACAAAATCGGTGTAGATTGAGCCATAATGCACCCCCTGACGAGCAAATAAATCGGTCTAGTAATCTAGATACTGCAAAAGGGGTGCCTACTTTTCTAAATGCCCATGTATCCTAGTAAGGACAAGGGAAGCCGGTGTTTTTAAGACAAGTAGAATCGGTTTAGTCGCATTTTGCGACGCAAATGTATGAGCTTTTGTACTATTCTGCAATGACGCTTATGAAGACGGTTGGCGACTCCACTTGCTGAGTTGACGATAACACTGAGTTTCGGCGCGATTGAGCTCGTCCATGATGGCTTGGATGTCTTCTTGTTGTTGCTGCAAGCGACGTTGACGTTGCTGAATGGCTTGAATCATTTGTTGGAGTGCGCGCGGTGTGTTTTTTTCCGCGTCGTACAGTTCAAAAAGCTCTCTCATTTCTGCCAAAGAAAAGCCGAGGCGTTTTCCCCTCACAATAAGAGACAGGCGCAAATAGTCTTGATATCGATATAAGCGCTGCTGACCTTTACGCTCAGGCGCGATTAATCCTTCAGCCTCATAATAGCGAATGGCTCGATGTGACAGGCCAAAGAGTGTTGCCAGTTCAGAAATTTTGTAGCGATGGTTGACCGAGGTTGCCATGGCATCAATGTCCCTATTGTTGCACGTTGCTGCATAGTAACCGAGCTCAGCGACATCGCAAGGTATGGCGTCGGTATTTTTGGATAAAAAAATAGCCTCCAAGGGAGGCTATTAATTATTTACTTTCAATCGCAACTGTTAGCTGTCGCGTTGTGGTTTTTTGCCCTTATTTGGGTTGTAACCATGACGAACGCGCGCGCACAGTGGGCGAGAGGTTGAACCTTGTGGTCTCATTGTCAGTTGTAGCTCTTTGTCGGAAGTGAAAACTGTGATGGTGTCGGGAACAACTCACCATCACGTGTATGATGGGCTAGATGTAATCGAATAACAATCTTATTTGCTCAAAAAAGCAACGATATTGGTATTTCGTCTAAACAGAGACTTATTATCATTTAATGTTATTAAAACAATCCGGTAAGCGGTCGATAACGCGCGGTGGAGTATCCATTGACAGTGTTTTGCTTTTCCTGTGACAAAGGTGTAGCTTAAATGTTGCACAAGCGGTTTGTACTCAAACGACTTTTAGGGCTCCAATCGCCTTAGTTTGAGTGTCTGTGCCGAATGGCTACTTGTTCAGGAGGACACAATGAAGCACAAGCGCTATAGCAATAAGAAAATCAAAGAAATGATCCACGACGCAGTACCACAAATGGAAAAAGCCCGGGAAGAAGGGCGTTCTTTATACGATCAGGATAGAGACTCGGCTCAGGAGGACCATCCCGCTTTCGAAACCGATGAAGCCAAAAAATAGAGTTTGATTTCTTTGACCTAGCCAGCGAAATTCGCTGGCTTTTTTATATCTAGGCTGAGGTGAAGACTCACTGCTCCTAACTAACATATTGATGAATATGTTATTTATTTGGTCGCTCCTATCAGCGCTGAGAGCGGTTGTTTTGTGACCGTGGTACCTCTCTGACATTATGGTAAAGCGTTAGGGTTGAGTTTTATTGACAAATAGCGTTTAGTGGCATCATTTACATATGAGTAACATTTTCGGGTTTGAGCTGAGTGTGATCGTCTGCAGATAAATAGTGTCATAGCGGTTTGTCCGTTTTTCGAGCGGAATGATAGCCGCAAATGGCTAGCCAGTACGCAGAAACAGTATAAATGGAAATTTATTCGGTTTTTTTATTCTTTCTGTGAATAAAGTGCTATCTGCTCCAGCTCTTACCAGCGCAATGTTCTTATTCTATGTTTTTATCTAGTTAAATATGAGTTTTTATTGCCGTTTTATGGCAAAATACTTCAGTGTTGTGGCAAAACACAGCGCTGATTGGTAATGTTTTGCCATTAATCCGCACAGGTCGGTGAGCAATACGTGTTTAGGCACGAAGGACGCTTTATCCCCTGTGTTGATTGTCACGGATGCATATAGCGATTGTTATGGAGTTACACGATGAAGCTAAACACGATCACCCGAACCCTCTTTATGGGCGCTGGCCTATCTCTGGCTCTTACAGGATGTGGTGAACCAGAGCAAAAACAAACCTCCCAAACGAGCCCTGAAACGAAAACCGAAGCGCCTGCTGGTGAGCCGAAACTTGCTGAAGTGCAAGAGTTGGTTCGTGGTAATGGTGCAGAAGTCGCTTCACTCGACCCGCACAAGACTCAAGGCGTGCCTGAATCTCACGTCATTCGTGATTTGCTGGAAGGCTTGGTTAACCAAGACGCCGACGGCAATGTGATCCCTGGGGTCGCAGAGCGCTGGGAAAACAAAGACAACAAAGTGTTCACCTTTTACTTGCGTAAGGATGCTAAGTGGTCAAACGGCGATCCTGTCACCGCACACGACTTTGAATACAGCTTTAAACGTGTTGTCGATCCGAATACCGCGTCACCATACTCATGGTATGTCGCTTATACCCATATGCTCAATGCCAAAGACATTGTTGATGGCACCAAAGACAAAGACACTTTGGGTGTGAAAGCGCTCGACGATCACACCCTGCAAGTCACCTTAGATACCGCGGTGCCTTATTTGGTGAAAATGATGGGTCATACCACCATGAAGCCAGTCAACCAAAAAGTCGTTGAGAAGTATGGCGATCAGTGGACAAAACCCGAGCACTTTGTGGGTAATGGCGCTTATGTCGTTGATAACTGGGTAATCAATGAGCGCATTGATCTCAAGCGTAACGAACAGTATTGGGATAATGAAAACACGACGTTAGATAAAGTGACTTTCTTACCCATTGAAAACCAAGTTTCGGAAATGAATCGTTTCTTGGCCGGTGAGATTGATATGACGTATGAAATTCCCAACGAGCATTTCCGTCGTCTTAAACAGGAGCACCCTGAAGATCTTTCGATCGTTGGTAACCTGTGTAGCTACTATTACATATTTAACACCAAGCGAGAGCCCTTTGATGATGTTCGTGTTCGTAAAGCCTTGTCTTACGCCATTGACCGTAATGTCGTGACTGACGCGCTACTGGGCCAAGGCCAAAAGCCTGCTTACTTCCTCACGCCGGAAATTACAGCGGGCTTCTCACCAGAGTTACCGGCTTATGCGAAAATGACCCAAGAAGAGCGTGATGCAGAAGCAAAACGTCTTCTCAAGGAAGCCGGTTTTGACGAAAGTAATCCACTTGATTTCTCATTGCTCTACAACACCAGTGAGAACCACAAAAAACTGGCCGTTGCGATTGGTCAAATGTGGAAAGACAAGCTGGGTGTGAATGTAGAACTCAATAACCAAGAGTGGAAAACCTACCTGAGCACCAAGGATGAAGGTGACTTTGATGTGGCACGCGCAGGTTGGTGTGGTGACTATAACGAAGCCTCTACCTTCTTAACATTGATGCGCAGTACCAATACATCAGGCGGTGTGCATTACGACAGCAAAGCCTACGATGCCATCATGCAAAAAGCGATGGAAACCACGGACGATGCTGAGCGTGAGCAACTGTACCTAGACGCAGAAGCGCAAATGGCGAAAGACATGCCTATCGCGCCTATCTATCAGTATGTTAAAGCGCGTCTCCTTAGCCCTAAAGTGGGCGGGTTCCCTGCGAATAACGCTGAAGAGAAGATCTACTCTAAAGATCTTTACATTAAAGCGGAATAAACTCCTGATTCACAGCTAACTAAGGGAGTCGCCATCGGCGACTTCCTTGGCTGGCTGTCGCTGTCTGTGAGGTCTATTCAGATAGCGCTCGCTGTGATTCTCAAAACGATACGGTACAGCTATGTTGAAATTTATCGCTAAGCGAATTTTGGAAGCCATTCCAACTTTGTTGGTATTGATCACTGTTTCCTTTTTCTTAATGCGGTTTGCGCCCGGCAACCCTTTTTCAAGTGAGCGTCCGTTACCCCCAGAGGTAATGGCCAACATTAATGCTAAGTATGGCTTGGATAAGCCGGTGTTCGAACAATACACCACCTACCTTGGCAATATTTTACAGGGTGACTTTGGTCCCTCATTTAAATACATCGATTTCTCGGTGAACGAACTGATCGCGGGGGCATTTCCAGTCTCTGCCCAAATCGGCGCATTGGCGTTTTTGTTCACTTTAGTGTTTGGGGTCACGATTGGCACCATTGCGGCACTCAAGCAAAACACTTGGATTGACTATGCCATCATGTCGACAGCCATGCTTGGGGTGGTAATGCCATCATTTGTTCTCGCTCCAGTGTTGATTTATATCTTCTCGATTAATCTCGGTTGGCTTCCTGCTGGTGGCTGGCAAGGTGGTGGCTGGCAATTCATGATCCTACCCATGATAGGCATGTCGCTGCTTTACGTGGCAACATTTGCGCGTGTTACTCGAGGCAGCATGATTGAAACCTTGAATAGTAACTTCATTCGTACCGCTCGCGCGAAAGGGCTGAGCTACCCCAAAATTATTGTTAAGCATGCACTTAAGCCGGCGATGCTACCGGTTGTTTCCTACATGGGGCCTGCGTTTGTGGGGATTATTACCGGTTCGGTTGTGATTGAAACCATCTTTGGGTTGCCTGGCATCGGTAAGTTATTCGTGAACGCAGCGTTTAACCGCGACTATTCACTGGTACTGGGCTGCACCATCTTAATTGGTACGCTCACCATTCTGTTTAACGCTATCGTCGATATCCTGCTGGCGTATATCGATCCTAAGATCCGTTACTAGGGGTGACATAATGCTGACGAAAAAAGAAAATATTGACGCCCTCGAGAGCTTCTCTGAACAAGTCGATGTGAAGGGTCGAAGCTTATGGCAAGATGCTGCGGTGCGTTTTCGACGCAACCGTGCGGCGATGGCAAGTTTGGTCATCCTGTTTTTGATTGGTCTTAGTGTGATTATTGGACCACACCTAAGTGCCTATGCCTACGATGCGACCGACTGGTATGCTATCCATGCTGCGCCATCATTTGGTATGGAAGGGCATTGGTTTGGTACCGATGCGCTAGGACGTGATTTGTTTACCCGCACCATGATGGGCGGACGCATTTCGATTATGGTCGGTGTCATGGGGGCACTCGTCGCGGTGTTGATTGGTACTCTATATGGTGCCACATCAGGCTTTATTGGCGGCCGCACGGATGCTGTCATGATGCGCTTAGTCGAAATCCTCCAATCTATTCCATTCATGTTCTTCGTGATTGTATTGGTTACCTTCTTTGGCCGTAATATCGTTCTGATCTTCGTGGCTATCGGCTGTATTGCGTGGCTAGATATGGCACGTATTGTTCGTGGTCAAACCCTGAGTTTACGCAGCAAAGAGTTCGTCGAAGCCGCACACGTTTCAGGGGTGAGTACACGCCATATTATTACGCGCCATATCGTGCCAAACGTGCTCGGTATTGTTGCGGTTTACTCGACCTTGCTTGTGCCCAATATGATTTTGTTTGAATCATTCCTAAGTTTCCTGGGACTCGGGGTGCAAGAGCCGATGACCAGTTGGGGGGCGTTGTTGCAAGAGGGTTCTCAAACGATGGAACTCGCGATTTGGCAATTGCTCTTCCCTGCGGCCTTTATGGTGATGACACTGTTTTGCTTTAACTATGTCGGCGATGGTTTACGCGATGCGTTAGACCCGAAAGACAGATAAGTCATCTAGGGTTCTTACCGTAAAAAAGCAAAAATATGGGAAAGCGCAGGTTTATCACCTGCGCTTCAGATTGCTGACGAACCCCGCCTTTTTAGGCGGGGTTCTTTTTGATAAGCGGCCGTAGGCCGCGATCGCGATATTTTTTGTTAGAGAGTGGTAGTGTGTCAGAGAACACCAC
>NZ_MEBP01000130.1:0-8330 GCF_001722075.1 Salinivibrio sp. SS2
CCTCACCCTACTCGATGATCAGACCGGAACCCAACTCTCACTTCTTATAAGTCCATCAATAGTAACTGTTTCTGATGCGAGCCAAATCACGCCATTCTGTGTATCCATCGTTAATAATGCGCGCGAAATTCGAGTAATCACTCAAACTACGTGAAGGAACAGGTATGAAAAAGCCACTGATGTGGTCGCCGCTAGCATTGATGATGGCGGGACTCGCCATGCCCGCGGCCGCCAAAGCCCCCCTCGAGCAAACCTACCAGTGCGGCATGACGCCCACCACGCCCATTTATTCGATCCAAGGTGACGGTGAGCGCAGCCCATTGGTCCCAGCGGACAAATACAGCTCCGATAAAACCTATGCGGTACAAGGTGTGGTCACTGCGGTGACCCAAGGCCTTTATAAAGGGGTTTGGATTCAAGATCCTCAAGGGGATGGCAATCGCGCCACGTCCGATGGCTTGTTTGTGTACTTGCGGGACGCTGATGCCCTCAATGTGCAGCCCGGTGACACCTTATGTGCCAGTGGTAAGGTCAAAGAGTATTATGGTCATACGCAATTGGGTGTGACCGATAATCAAGTCGCTAAGGGCCCGTATTATGGTCCGTTGGCTCCGACTGCCATTCGTGTGGATCACGGTGAGTCGTTAAAGGATGCACTTGAGCGTTACGAAGGCATGTATGTGACCATGGACGCGGACAGTGAACTGGTGATCACCCGTAATTTTGGCTTTGACTACGACGCGTTTCGCAACAATATGGTGTTAACGCACCGCACCCCTTTATTTAAACCCACGCAACTTTATCCAGCGTTAACCGACGAAGCGAAAGCACTTGCGGCGAACAATGCGGCGAATCAGCTTTATATCGAAAGTGATCAAAAAGCCAAAGACGGACAAATTCCCTATTTTCCGGGACTCGACGCTGAGCAAGGCTATTTGCGTATTGGCGATCGTATTGAGCATTTGTCTGGCGTGATGGGCTTTAGCTACGATCAGTACCGTTTAGTGGCCACCAACACCATTACCGCCGGTGACATTGTGCACCGTCACGATCGTCAAGATGCACCCGCGACGGTACCGAATACCGACATTAAAGTGGCAAGCTTTAACGTACTTAACTATTTCACCAGTGCCAGCGCCATTGGTGGTCCCTTAAATGTCACCTGTAAAGATCGCGACCATGCGGACGCCAAGCGTGGTTGCAACCGAGGTGCTAAAACCGCCGCTGAGTTTGAGCTCCAACGTACCAAGATTGTCAATGCCCTCCGCGCGATGGATGCTGATATCGTTGGCTTGATGGAGCTTGAAAACAATGGGTTTGAAGCTGGAAGCGCCATTGCCGATTTGGTGACCCACCTCAACGCAGAGTTTGCGGATCCTGCAGACCATTATCAGTTTGTTGAACCCAGCGATGCGGTGAAAAATCAGGGCGCGTTTTTTGGCTCTGATGCGATCATGGTGGGCATGATTTACCGCCCTGCAAAAGTCTCGTTAGCCGGTGACGCACAAGCGGTTGCTATGCCCGAACAGCATATAAGTGGTGAAAACCCTGAGGGCGAAACGCGTGAGCTTAATAAGTATCAACGCGACAGCTTGCTGCAAGCGTTTAGCATTAATGGCGAGCCGTTACATATTGTGGTTAACCACTTTAAGTCGAAAGGATCAGGCTGTTATGAAGATTGGATCGCGGGTGAATTCGAGACGGATACAGCAGATTTACAAGGACATTGTAATGCTTTCCGTGTCTCCGCGGCAGTGACATTACGCGATCGTCTGCAGCAGCTGGATGGAGACGTATTGATCCTTGGCGATCTCAATGCGTACGCGAAAGAAGATCCGGTCCGTGTATTAACCGACTACCAACGTCAGCCTAACCAGCGCGATATCATGACAGCCGCAGGAACGGAAATTCGCGGTGTACCTATGCATCCGACCGCACAAGCGGTAGAGAAAGGCCTGGGCTATATCAACCTCGCCACGGCGCGATTGGGTGATAAAGCCTATTCCTACTCGTACTCGGGTGAATTGGGGAGTCTCGACCATGCCATCGCCAGCGCTAGCTTGGCGGAAAAAGTCGTCGGTGTGGAAGACTGGCACATTAACTCGGTTGAAAGTACCTTGTTCGAATACAGTCGTCAGTACACTGGGGATTTGGTGAAATCGACCAATCCGTTCTCTTCGTCAGATCACGACCCTGTGATTGTGTCTTTGGCGTATCCGGATCCGGTTGTGCCTGTATCGGTTACCATCAATAACCGCAGTATTTTGCCGATTATTCCGATGCTGAATGGACAAAAAAGTCCTGATCACGCTTGGATGAAATGGCGCTCACAACGCACCTTTGATACGCAAAGCCCATTGGTACAAGGGCTGAAGCTTGATAAAGATGATCGTATCGAGGTTACTGTGAAAGCGCTGGGTTTGATCCCCGTCCATTGTGGCAGTGCGCCGGCGAGTCAGCCTATGTCGGTCCGTTACACCGGCTTCCGTTGCCAACTACGTTAATTTAATTACTACGGGCAGTGGCAACACCGCCTGCGGATGACGCTTGTCAGGCACTGTGTTAGCATCATTCCGGTTTTCAATCGGATGGCGCAGCACAGTGCTTCTTATCATCGATAATTACGACTCCTTTACCTACAACCTCTATCAGTACTTTTGCCAACTAGGCGTGGACGTGTGTGTTAAACGCAATGACGAGTTGGCTATCGCAGACATTGAGGCGATGGAGCCCTCCCATTTAGTGATCTCTCCTGGTCCTTGTACGCCGAATGAGGCGGGGATTTCTCTCGAGGTCATTCGCCATTTTGCCGGACAGATACCGATTTTAGGCGTATGTCTTGGCCATCAGTCCATTGCACAGGTCTTTGGTGCGTCGGTGATCCGCGCCAATGCGGTGATGCACGGTAAGACGTCTTTGGTCGAACATGATCATCAAGGGATATTTAACCGCTTACCCAGTCCGTTTACCGTCACACGGTATCACTCGTTGGTGGTTGACCCGCAAACCCTGCCTGATTGTTTGACCGTGACAGCGACCACCACTGAGCCCGATGGTCGCCAAATTATTATGGGATTGAAGCACCGAACCCTGCCAATTGAGGGGGTACAATTCCATCCGGAGAGCATTTTGACTGAACACGGCCATGACTTACTGGCGAATTTCTTACAGCAATAGTTACAAAAAATAGCGATCTTTATCACTATTTTCACATTTCGTTTTTTCTGACGTGATTATCAGTGGCTGCAACCTTATGCAGCCATCACCGTCATCCCGCACCACTCATGCCTTACAGGCATCTCAGCCTTGCTGATTAGGCGCTTCTTTCGCCTCACACTTTGTGCATAACTATATCTCTAATCTGCATGGTATTTGTTATTCTGCTGAAAAGAAAAAATAATCTGCTATTGCCGCGGTTAAAAGAATGTAAATACTATGCGTCATGGAAAAAACACAGAAGGATTGAGTGATGACGATGGACAAAAAAGTAGAACGTAAACTCTTTGATGAAGTGATGGTACCTTGCTATAACCCGATGCCCATGATCCCAGATCACGGCAAAGGCTCCCGCATTTGGGACCAAGAAGGGCAAGAGTACGTCGACTTTGCGGGTGGGATTGCGGTGAGCTGTTTGGGCCATTGTCATCCCGTCATGGTGGATGCGTTGACTGAGCAAGCTCAAAAGCTTTGGCACTTAAGCAACGTCATGACGAATGCACCTGCATTGCGTCTCGCAAAGCGCCTCACTGAGTTGTCATTTGCGGATCGTGTTTTCTACGCAAACTCTGGCGCGGAAGCGAACGAAGCAGCACTAAAGTTGGCACGCCGCTGGGCAAAAGAAGAACACGGAGAGCACAAAAGCGAAATCATTGCATTTAGCAAAGGTTTCCATGGTCGCACCTTCTTCACGGTCACCGTGGGCGGACAACCTGCTTATTCTGACGGTTTTGGTCCTAAGCCGGGTGATATTACCCACCTGCCATACAATGACTTAGCCGCGCTGGCTGACCATATCTCTGATCGCACTTGTGCGGTGATGATGGAGCCACTGCAAGGTGAAGGCGGCATTATTCCTCCAGAGCCGGGTTTCTTGGAAGGTGTACGTGAACTGTGTGACAAACACAATGCCTTGCTGATCTTCGATGAAGTGCAAACCGGTAACGGCCGTACGGGTACCTTCTATGCGTATCAACAATCGGGCGTCGCTCCCGATATCTTAGCCACCGCTAAATCACTGGGTGGGGGGATCCCGATTGGTGCCATGTTGACCACCGAAGCCCTGGCGGCACACATGAAACCGGGGACGCATGGCTCAACCTATGGCGGTAACCCCTTGGCATGTGCGGTCGCAGAAGCGGTGGTGGAAGAAGTGACCAAACCTGAGGTCCTTGACGGTGTTATTGAGCGCGAACAGTGGTTCCGCGATGGCCTAGAAGCGATCAACGATAAATACGGCATCTTCAGTGAAGTGCGCGGTAAAGGTTTGTTGCTTGGCGCGGCACTCAACAAAGCGTGGGAAGGGCGTGCGCGTGACATCTTAGTGGCGGCAGGTGAGGAAGGCTTGCTGGTGCTGGTCGCGGGCCCGAATGTGGTGCGTTTCACCCCATCATTGGTGATTACCAAAGCGGATATTGAAGAAGGTATGGCGCGCCTTGATCGTGCTATTGCGAAGGTCGTTGCTGCATAAGGCGGCCTTTACACTCGGAGGGATTTGAGATGTTAGTTATTCGGCCTATCCGTGCGTCAGATTTTGATGCACTGATGTTGTGTGCGGAAGAGTCCGGTCATGGATTTACCTCATTGCCGGTTGATGCCGATTTGCTACAAGGACGTATCAACAATTCGCTAGAAAGCTTTGCCAAGCATGTCACTAGCCCGGGCATGGAAGGCTACCTGATGGTGGCCGAAGATACCGAAACGGGCGAGGTTGCAGGCACCACAGGGATCGAGGCGGCAATCGGCCTCGATAACCCCTTTTATAGTTATCACTTAACCAAAGTGGTGCATTCATCGCGCAAGCTCAATGTCCATAACATTGTTGAAGTGCTGACGTTTGGCAATAACTACACCGGAGCAACGGAAATTTGCACCCTGTTTTTGCGTCCTGAGTTTCGGGGTGGCCTCAACGGTAAACTGCTTTCCAAGTGTCGCTTCTTGATGCTCGCCGAGTTTCCTGAACGCTTTGCGGATGTGGTGTTTGCCGAAATGCGTGGCGTGTCTGATGATGATGGCAACTCGCCGTTCTGGCAGTGGCTTAAGGACAACTTCTTTTCGATTGACTTTACTTTGGCCGATTACCTAACCGGTATCGGTGCGAAAGGGTTTATTGCCGACTTAATGCCTAAGTTGCCGATTTACGTCAGTCTGTTGAGTGAAGAAGCGCGTGCCGTGATTGGACAAGTGCACCCGAAAACACGGCCGGCACTGCGTCTGTTGGAGAAAGAAGGCTTTTCGTGTCGAGGATATGTCGACATCTTTGATGCCGGTCCAACGGTCGAGTGTTTGCGCCACAATATCGAATCGGTCCGCCATTCATTTAATGCGACTGCTAGCGTGCGTGAGCATAGCAGTGCTCAGCACTACTTAATTTCGAATACCGATTTTGCGGGCTTCCGCGCAACTGCGGCGAAAGCGGCACTTGATCCGGAAACCAATCACGTCGTGATTGCGCCAGAGGTTGCCGAAGCGCTGCAAGTTAAAGACGGCGATCGACTCCGTTTGATCGCGATGGAGGAGTAAGGATGACACATCAAACCGCAGGCCATTTGATCAATGGTGAATGGACGCCGGGTGAAGGCGACGTCATGACTTCGCTAAACCCTTTTGATAGCCGTTGTATTTGGCAAGGCAATGAAGCCACGAAACCGCAGGTTGAACAAGCGGTAAGCGCGGCACGACAAGCCTTTCTTACTTGGCGGAATACCGATTTTTCCGAGCGCCAAGCCTTGGTAGAACGCTTCGCTGAAATTGTGAAAGCCAATACCGACGATCTGGCGCGTACCATCGCTGAAGAAACTGGCAAGCCGTTTTGGGAAACCAAAACCGAAGTGGGCGCCATGGTGGGTAAAATTGCCATTTCGCTGCGCGCTTACCATGAACGTACAGGATCGCGGGAAAAAGACGTCAATGGTACGCAAGCTGTACTGCGTCATCGTCCCCTTGGTGTGATGGCAGTGTTTGGGCCGTATAATTTCCCCGGTCACTTGCCTAATGGCCATATTGTCCCGGCACTATTGGCCGGAAACAGTGTGGTTTTCAAGCCGTCCGAACTGACGCCTAAAGTGGCTGAACAAACCCTTGGCTACTGGTTAGAAGCCGGTCTACCTGCTGGGCTGATTAACTTGGTGCAAGGGGGCCGTGATACCGGCGAAGCGCTAGCACAAGCTCGAGGTATTGATGGCCTTCTATTTACCGGGAGTGCCAACACCGGACACATCCTCCATCGCCAGTTTGCCGGCCAGCCGGACAAAATGCTGGCATTGGAAATGGGGGGCAATAATCCACTGGTTATCAGTGATAAACACAGTGGTGTGGATGCCACGGTTTATACCATTATTCAATCGGCTTACCTCAGTGCCGGTCAGCGTTGTACCTGTGCACGTCGTCTACTTCTTCCTGAAGGGGAGGTGGGTGACAAGATCTTGGCGCGCTTAGCGGCGTGGACTAAAACGATCCGTGTGGGCGGCCAGTTCGATGATCCGGCGCCCTTTATGGGCGCACAGATCTCTGTGGCGGCAGCCGAAGGGATCTTAGCCACTCAGCAAAAACTGATCGATCTCGGTGGTAAGCCAGTCGTGGCGTGTGAACATCGCCATGATGCCGTGATCTCGCCGGGGATCATTGATGTTAGCAGGATCGCCGAGTTACCCGATGAAGAATACTTCGGTCCTTTATTGCAGGTGCAGCGTTACACCGATATGGCTGATGCATTGACGAAAGCGAATGATACCCGCTATGGCTTATCGGCAGGCCTTATCAGTGACGACGATGGTGAATGGCAATACTTCCTTGACCATATTCGCGCCGGTATTGTAAACCGTAACCGTCAATTGACCGGTGCCAGTGGGGATGCACCATTTGGTGGTCCGGGCGCGTCGGGTAACCTGCGTCCAAGTGCTTATTATGCCGCCGATTATTGTGCCTACCCTATGGCATCGATGGAAGGCGAGCAGGTCACCTTGCCCGAGAGCTTTGCGCCGGGGATCACGCCTCTTGATTAAGGAGAACAACATGGATAGTTGCCAAGCGTTATTTGACAGATTGTGGCAAGACTACACCCAGCGTCTTTGCCCTTCTGCGCAGAAAGTGCATGGGTTGCTCGAAGAAGGCCAACCCCTAATCAATGATCATATTGCACTGCGCACCTTTGCACTGCCTAATGTAGGGCTGGACAAGCTTGCCCGTCCTTTTATTGCGTTGGGCTATGAGCCGAAAGGTGAGTATACCTTTGAAGCGAAGAAGCTCAACGCACGTCACTACGAGCATCCCGATCCCTTGATGCCGAAAGTGTTTATTAGTGAATTGATGGTGGGCCAATGCTCGACAACATTGCAATCTATCGTGCGCGACTTAGTGGCGAATGTGGATGATGATGCGCTGAAAGGGAGCGATTTTCTTCATCAAGGACGTTTGTGGGAGTTGGATTGGCAAACCTACAAGACGTTAGCGGATGAAAGTGAATATGCAGCTTGGGTGGCAGCGCATGGCTATGGGGCGAACCACTTTACCGTCAGCGTGAATCAGCTTAATAACCATGATAGCTGTCAAGCGGTCAACGATACCTTGCGCCAAAATGGGTTTACCATTAACGAATCTGGCGGGGAGGTTAAAGGGGATGCGTCAGTCTTTTTGGAGCAATCCTCGACGATGGCTGATCGCGTGCCGGTGCAATTTAGCGATGCACGCCATGATATTCCGGGTGGTTTCTACGAGTTTGCGAAACGGTATCCGCTTCCGGACGGTGAACTTTATCAAGGTTTTGTCGCCGCCTCGGCTGATAAAATCTTTGAAAGTACGCATCAATAGTGGTGAGAGAAGAAAAGGAGAGCGATGCTCTCCTTTTTTGTTTGCCCAGCGAAGCTGGCAAACCCGTCAGGTTGAAAGAAACCTGAATCGCCCCGACTGAGGGGAAGATAATCCGACTCGCAAGGGCGTTGCTGGCCAACGGCAGGGTCTGAAGGAAGCGATAGGAAGTTAGAGGCACACAACGCAAGTGAACCTGTTTCGGCTTGATAGGTGGGTAAGCGTGCAAAATAGCGTGAAGTCCAATACTCAGTCAGACCTATCAAGTGCTTGAGGGTGGCGTCTCTGACAGGGAGCCAGTGCAGTAA
>NZ_MEBP01000131.1:0-16729 GCF_001722075.1 Salinivibrio sp. SS2
ATTTGATCAACAACGCCGTTAGTAGAACGTTACGCAGATTGGAAAAAGACGCCTTTGACTGAATCATCGACAAGCTTTGTGGGGGTTGTTAGGCCGCTATAACGAGATCATTGAAATCTCGCTGGACTTTTTCCTTTTCTTCAAAGGTAGCTTTAGGCTGATTGAAGTTGATGGTTACGATGTCATCCACCACTTGAGCACAGACTGGCGTATAGCAAGTGCAACGCCAAAAATAGTGATATGTCTCACCTCGAGATTCAAAGCCGCATCTTAATATGACAGCGTTGTAAGAGGGGAATCCATGTCATTTTTATGCAATAAGGTAAGGAAATCAAATAGATGCAATGTTTAGAGGTAAATGTCAAGACAGCGATTATCGTTCACGGTTATGACGAGAATCATAAAGAAATTACAGAAACAGTGAATGAGGAGCAGTACGTCACAAAGCTCGTTGCGATCGAGAGGCTGCAGTCGTTAGTGAGCAATATCTTTTAGTGACTGGATCGCACGGTCGTATGATGTACTGGGAATATGACGAGTCAATCGACAGCATCCGTCAAAAACTGGAAAAAGTAGGTGTGCGCGTCGCATAACAAACACAAGGAGCTAGCACCGACTCTCGCGTGCTAGCATCTGTAGGTAGGTGGAGTCTAGCTTATGTCACTTTATGACAAACAGAAGTATGTAAAGAATCAGGAAGATACAATGTTAGTTGCTTCGGATTCTTGGTTGACAGTTAAATTTTCCCAAGAAGCAGCAAAGTCTTGGAAACGTATTCTCGTACTATTCGTTCTTGCAATTCTATGTTTGTTCGCACCAGCATTGGGTTTGATTATATCAACCATAAATGCATTCTTTTCGTAAACAACTAGGGAGTCGCGGGTTCAACTGCGAAATGCCCATAAGATACCCCCGATTTTTGGTGGTTACAGTGGCTGCAAAAGCGATGGTATGAGAATTTTAGAAACACTTAGGGGTAATTAACGTAGAAGTTAAAACAGATAAGACAAGTATCCATATTGGTATGGATAAATCATTTATAAGAGACACAATGAACACAATAAATATCCAGTATTATAAACATCCTTATGCCGAATTTATCCTTGGTTCGTATCAAGGTAAGCTTTGCTTGTGTGACTTCCGATATCGCAAGATGAGAAGTGCTGTTGATGAGCGCATTAAACGGATTCTTAACGCTGATTTTGTAGAAAAGAGCGATGATGTTTTAGCGGCTACTCAAGCTCAACTCGAGGAATATTTTTTGGGTGAGCGAAAAACTTTTGACCTTCCTTTACTTTTGGCGGGTACCGATTTTCAACGGTCGGTATGGAGTGCATTAAGCAACATTCAATACGGTGACAGGGTGACGTATCAAGAGTTGGCAGTATCGATTGGTAATGAAGCCGCAGTACGTGCGGTTGGCAATGCTAACGGGGCAAATGGGTTGGCGATTATCATTCCTTGCCATAGGGTTATCGGCACCCAAGGGGAGCTTATTGGCTATGGTGGCGGTCTGTCACTGAAAAAGCGCCTTTTAGAATTAGAACAGAACTTATTCATTTAAGGATAGAGTAGGGGGCGTATGAGAGCGGAACTGAGAGCGAAAATTCTCGCAGTATGTGATCAAAAAATCAAAGCGAAAGGTGAGAATGTCGGTGTGTCATTTTATGCGTTCTTCAAAAACAAAAATGACGATCCAGCGCAGTTGATGGAAGCTGCAACCTGGTGGATACAGACCCATCAGTTAGATCATTTTGTTAAGGCAAGAATCATCAAAGAGATGGTCAAAAATAATTTATGACGACTGCAAAAGTCATGGCCTATTTTGCCGACAAGGTGTAACTCAGGTTCACAAGGATGGCAGTGGGTATCGGGGCACTTGCCCAGACAGCCAGACTGGCTTCGTCGCTCTGATATTAGAAATCCCGCCACGGTTGAGGTAGCATTGCCGACTTTTTCTGCGGTGAGAGGCATTTATGTATATCGGCTTTGACTATGGTACAGCAAATTGCTCGGTGGCGAAGATTGAAAACGGTCAGCCGACGCTGTTACGCCTAGAAGGGGACAGCACGTTTATTCCTTCCTCCCTTGCCGCACCTACGCGCGAATCTGTGTCTGAGTATTTGTTTCGACACCGTGGCGTCAAGCCCCTAGATACGATTGGCGAGCAGATGTTGCGCCGCGCCATTCATGTAAACCGAGAGGAAAGCATTGAACTTGAGGCGGAGGACATGGCGTTTGGTCAAGCGGCGCTCGACCGCTATCTCGCTGATCCGCGCGATATGTACTACGTGAAATCGCCTAAATCTTTCCTTGGCGCGTCAGGTTTACGTGATGCCCAGCTTCGGTTTTTTGAAGACCTCGTATGCGCAATGATGGATAACATCAAAACGCAAGCCGAACACCAAACCCAACAGAGTATTCATGATGCGGTGATTGGTCGGCCGATCAACTTTCAAGGTCGTGGAGGCGAGACGGCAAACCGCCAAGCCGAAGGTATTTTGCTCAATGCGGCTAAGCGGGCGGGCTTTAAACAGATTGAATTTCAGTTTGAGCCGGTAGCGGCCGGCCTAGACTATGAAGCCACATTGAGCGAAGACAAAATTGTTCTGGTGGTCGATATCGGTGGGGGAACCACAGACTGTTCGTTGATTGAGATGGGGCCATCATGGCGCAGTAGTAGCGATCGTAGTGCAAGTTTATTAGCGCACAAAGGCCAGCGTATTGGCGGCAATGACTTAGATATTGCGTTGGCATTCAAACAAATGATGTTCCCGTTTGGGATGGGCAGCAAGATGGAATCTGGTATTGAAATGCCGATTACGCAGTTTTCCAACCCTATCGCGATTAACAACGTACAAGCGCAAAACGATTTTTATGCGTTTGAAAATTTGGCGGTGCTCAAAGGGCTGCACAAGCAAGCGCAAGAACCACATAAACTGGCCCGTTTGCTTGAGGTGTATCATGAGTCGCTGGGTTACAACATTGTCCGTCGTGCGGAAGAGGCAAAGATTGCGTTGTCGGATCAAGTCGAATACCGAGCGGGTATTCAATTGTTCTCCGAGCGCGTGGACGTTGATGTATCGCGCGATAACATGATTGATGCGATTGAAGCGCCCAAACGTAAGATGATCGCCTTAGTTCACGATGTGGTCGCTCAAGCTGGTGTAAAGCCCGACGTGATTTTTATGACAGGAGGCTCAGCGCGCTCGCCCTTTTTACGTGAGGCTGTACAAGCAGAGTTGCCGAACATTCCTGTGGTGAGTGGCGACTACTTTGGCTCAGTCACCGCAGGCTTAGCGCGTTGGGCGGAAGTCTGCTTTAAGTAAGCCTAATGGCCGTTGCGGCTCGTTCAAAACAATAAGGAAATGGCTATGATTCAGGATGACGTAAACGGACAGCACTTACCTTTGCAGCAGGCATTGATTGAATCGGCCTGCGCCGCGTTTGCTTCAGAGCAGGATGTGATAGCGGCAGTATTGGTCGGCTCTCTCGCGGCAGGCAAAGGCGATCGCGTGTCCGATGCGGATATTGTCGTGTTTACACAGCACGGCTTTCATCGCTCGGCAGCGTCATGTTTTGCGCGCTTTGAGGCCGGGAAAGACATATTCTATTGCTTGTCCGGTGATCACAATGAACAGGCGATGTTTAAAAAATATATTTTCAAGGATCTAACCAGTGCTGAAATCCATTGTTTGGACGTGAGCGAACCATTTCAGCTCGCGCAGCCCTTTATGGTTTTATTTGATAAAGCAGACATCGTCCCTGCGCGAGTGACGGATGAGCCAGCCCCTAAGCACGAGAACTTTCCTGTATACACCAACGGGGATGAAGGGCTGATTTGGGAGCTTTTTGATTGCATCAAATGGCTGAGCCGTGGAAATAACTCGTTAGCAAAAGGCTACCTTAAGAAGCTGTCAGTCGCATTGTAACCATCAGAAATAGCGCTGTTTTCTACGTTGTTGTTAAGGTGTCGAAAATATTCAATACGGTGAAGGACCACCACGTTATCTTCTTAGAGTTAATCAAAAAGGAGATAGCCAATGACACTACGTACCAACTACTTTGAACTCGCCCCCAAAGCGATTCAGATTTTGATGAGCCAAGAGGAATACCTTGCTGAGCAATTTCGCTCTTCGTCGAATTTGACTCCTGTGACGTGGGAACTCGTCAAATTGAGGGTGTCAATGATTAACCAATGTGCTTTCTGCGTGGATATGCACAGTAAAGCATTGTTGGAGCATGAAGAAACCGTAGAGCGTATTGTGGGTTTAGCTGCATGGCGGGACATGCCTTTTTATTCTTCTACAGAGCGTGTCGCGTTGGAATGGAGTGAACACCTTACCGCAGCGAAATCGGTGGATGATGCACAGTATCAGACGATTGTTCAACACTTGGGTGAACACGCAGTGATAGACTTAACCATTGCCATAAATGCGATCAACAGTTGGAATCGCGTCGCCAAAACATTTAAGCCAGAGGTAGGGAGCTATAAGCCAGATTAAGTCGAGCCAGCAGGCGTTTCAATTCACCCTGACGCAACCGTCAGGCCCACTGTCTGCATTTGTTCAGGGAATATGGTCGGCATCCGTGCAGCAAACCGAGTCGATTATTAAACCCTTACATGCGGATGCGGGCAGTGGGATCATGTTTAACCTAAACGGTATGGTTACGCTGGGTCCAGAAACCTTTCCTGAAGGCGTGATTATGTTACCTGTAAACAAAAAAACCGAGATGGCGGTGTTAGCTGGCGGCGCAAGGTTGGCGGGGATCCGTTTTCACCCAGCGATTGGTTATGGCATTTTGGGTAAGCATTATCATAGACTTACCTTACTTAAACCTGAAGATGATCAAGACTATCAACTTTACTCTTTGTTTCATGCGCTCAAAACTCAGGCGAACAGTGAATGTCATCTTGATACCCTTACAACATGGGCTTCAACCCACCTTGATTTTACTGACATCATTCCTACTAGTTTAGAAAAATCATTAACATATATCTCTCAAAGTGACGCTGTAGGCAATGTGAGTGGTCATGTGTTGCTTAGCCAGCGCCAAATCGAAAGGCAGTTCAAACTGTGGTTAGGGATGACTCCGAAGTATTATCAACGAATCCGTCGGATTAAACGCGCGATGGAGTTTTTAAAAAGGCATCGGCAAGCGAATTTAGCCGACGTTGCGCATCAATTTGGTTTTAGTGACCAAGCCCATATGACACGAGAATTTCAAGCTATTGCCCGTGTTACGCCGTCTTCTCTGACGAAACCCACTTAAATGACGCAACATGGAGTAAGTATGTTAAAAGGAGAGCCACATGGACCATTCTACATTTAATCAATATTGCAGCGCGTTTACGGCCGCGACACATGTGGTGCAGTGGGGCAACTCAGACGTCTGGAAAGTGGGTGGGAAAGTCTTTGCCATTGGCACCAGCAGTAAAAGCGGTCAACCGGCGTTTACCTTTAAAACCTCGCCAATGAATTATGCCTTTTTGTGCGATCTTGAGGGCTACATACCGGCGCCGTATTTTGCTAACCGGGGTATGAAATGGATTCAACAAACCCACACCACTGGGGAGCTTGATGAAGACTTAAAGTACTATGTGGCGCAATCGTATCAGCTTGTTTGTCAGGGCTTGAGTAAAGTGAAACGAGCCGAGCTCGGCGTCGATGAGAACAGTCTTTGATAGAGGCGCTGGACAAGCCATTCAGGGTTGGCAAACGCTGGCAATAATAGGAACCCATCTTAGCGAAAACTTCCGTATTTTGACTAGAAATCATGCACCAAGGTGGGTGTGTTGGCGCGAAATAGTTTTGTTAGGACAGACTTATATCGCCAACCCAGTGCCAGTAGCCGTTTCGCTAAGCTTTGATTTTGAATGGTGGCAACTTCAATGCCGCGGTAGTGATGCGGATGCGCTTGAATATAATCGATAAACGCCGTCAGCACCCCTTGGCCGCGAACGCTGGGGGCAAATTGTAGCGAAACAATCGATAATCGCTGACTACCGATTGGGCAGTGAACCAGACAATAGCCGAGCGGGTGCTTGATAGCGGTGGAGAGCTCTGGAAAAGCGCGCGTCTGGTGACGTTGGGCTAATTGGTCATACCCGTAGCATAGGTGGTTAAGCAGTTGCCGAGCGTTATCATCCATCGAAGTGTCTCTGGAGAGGTCGAAACGTAGCCACCATATTAGGGACTTTATTTTTTCGAAAAACAGAAAAGCGCAAGCCACGTATTTACCTCTTTTGGGCACAATAATCGCGCATAAATGGACCTTATTGCAGGCGCATGAATGCGTGTATATCAAGCAAAGCGGATAGTTAAAAAAAGGATTTTTATGCAAGAGATAGAACAGTCACTTTATGATGCGGCGTTGGCATTACTGCAAACGCGTTATCCTACGGGGTGGGGAGGCGCTGCTGCCGTCAGGCTAGGGTCTGGTGACATTGTAACCAGTGTGGCGCCAGATGTGAAAAATGATGCACTATCGCTGTGTATGGAAGTCGGTGCCTATTTAGAAGCACACAAACGCGATGAAGTCGTTACACATTCTTTATGTCTTTGTCGTGAGGACGAACATAGCCAAGTTTTGATACTTAGCCCTTGTGGCGTTTGCCAAGAACGCTTAGTGCATTGGGGCGGTGATGTAAAAGCCGCGATTTCTACGCCAGATAACCAGCTAGTTTTTAAAACTGTGCGCGAGCTCATGCCGCACCATTGGTCGTTGGTGAATGACGAGTGTTTATAAATTTATCAATCATGTACATTATCTGCTGATTTTTTAATACGGACGTTTAACGATTACGACAATCAACAAGATTCTTTCTGCGGTGGCGATGTATAAAGGATTGCACCGCAATATTTACTACGTTGCACTGGCCCGCATGATCCTCGGGATGGGCAACTTTATTATTCCTTTCCTCGTGTTGTTGTTTACCGATAAGCTCGGCTACTCCGCGTCGCTGGCGGGTACATTAGCGATGAGTATTACTGGCTTGTACCTGCTGGGGAGTTTTATTGGTGGCAAGCTTTCTGATTGGGTAGGTCATAAAAACACTATGGTGGCGGGGGAATGTGTCGGCGCTATCTTGCTGCTGATATGTGGGTTTGCACCCGATTCCCCTGTGATGGTGCCGGCGTTATTATTCGCCGCTTACTTTTTTATCGGTGTAGCGTTGCCGGCCAGTAATGCATTGGTGGCCGATTTATCTCACGCAGGTAATCGTGATGCAGTGATGTCGCTCAGTTACCTTGCCTATAACTTGGGTTCAGCGATTGGCCCCATCTTAGCGGGTTATTTGTTTTGGCAGCACACTGAATGGATTTTCTTTGGTAACGGGCTTGCCGTTTTAGTGGGTATTCTTGTGGTTGCCTTTTTGGTCAATGTGACCGAGCAAGCCGTCCCCGAGTCGGACTCTGACCTTGAACGCGCCGTAGAAGGCAGTGTCTGGTCGGTGCTTAAATCACGTCCTTATCTCATTGTGTTCACTTTACTTTGCGGCATGCTTTGGTTTGCATTGAACCAAATGACGATGGCTAGCCCGCTTTATTTGAGTCATTTATTTGGCCAAGAAGGGCCCGTGCGTTTTGGTCAATTGATGACGTATGCGTGCGTGTTGGTGGTGATCATCACGCCGCTATTGCTTCGCGCGACATCTGGACATACTGAGACGATGGCGTTGGCCTATGCAGGACTTTTGTTTGTGCTGGGGTATGGTCTTGTGATGTTGGCACCTACGATTCCCGTTCACTTTTTAGCGTGGTTTTTTCTTTCCGCTGGCGAGGTGTTAGTGCTCACCAAAGAAGGCGTGTATCTTGCCAACAACTCACCGGCGAGTCATCGCGGTCGTATTCAAGGGGTATTGATCACGTTGCGTAGCTTATTGCTGATGCCAAGCTTTGTATTGATTGGCTATGTCATCGACACGTTCGGTTATTCGGTGACTTGGTCGCTTGTTATCGCTATGGCTATGTGTGCCAGCATCGGTATGTTTTTATTGTCGATGCGCAAGAAAACACGCCTCGCAGCGACGTCGTCATAAGAATGATGGCTTTGTGACCAAGGCGGAGTCATCGTCCATGCGGTTAAGGTAGGTTAAAAGGTATACCATCAATACACCTGTGTGGAGGTGAATATGGCCTACTTAACCTTAACCCCAGAAACCTTGGATGATGCGCATATCTGCTGTGCGTTCTCGGATAAAAAGTGCCAGGCCAGCTATCAGGCGAAAAAGCAATGGCTAAAGCAGGAGTATCAGCACGGATACCGTTTTCGCCGTTTAGATGAACGCGCTAAAGTCTTTATCGAATATGGCCCAGCAGAGACAGCTTGGCAGCCCATACAAGCGGATGGTTATCTGGCATTGGGTTGCTTTTGGGTTTCTGGGAAATACAAAGGGCATGGACACGGCAAGCAACTGTTAGCTGACGCCATTGAAGCGGCTAAACAGCAAAATAAGCAAGGCCTAGTCGCCGTGGTCGGTAAAAAGAAATACCACTTTATGAGCGATACAAAATGGTTAAAAGGCCAAGGCTTCAACGTGGCGGATGAGGCCCCTAATGGCTTTGTGCTGTTGTATTATCCGCTGAATGATGCAGCTGAAATACCGCAATTTAGAGAATCCGTTTATACCGCCAATGTATCAACCGAAGGGTGTGTGGCGTATTACTCCCATCGTTGTCCTTATGCGGAATACCATGTGCTGAATTCGCTACAGCAGAGCTGTGCGCAGCGTGGTATCTCGCTTGAAGTGCATCATTTAGAGACATTGAGCCAAGCACAAGTATGTCCTTCACCGGCCACCATTTTCAGTTTGTATTATCAGGGGGAGTTTATTACCACCGATATCAGTGCCTGTATGGAGAGCCGCTTTGATAAGTTTATTCCTGATCATTAAACCAACACTTACATGGATGTAAGAACAAACGATGAATATTGGTATTTATGTGTATGAGCACGCAGAGCTGCTTGATTTTGCTGGCCCCTTTGAGGTGTTTAGCACCGCAAAACGTTTGGGCGCGGACAGTTGGCAGGTTGGACTGATTGCTGAACAAGACTCACCTTTGCTCGCGCGCGGCGGTTTGCGTATCGTGCCGGATTATCATCTCGCCAATCATCCCACACTGGATGTGCTGCTGGTTGTCGGCGGCGTTCACCATGAGCAAGTCACTAACCCGTCGGTGATCGATTGGGTGAAGCAACAAGATGCGATCACTCAATGCACGGCTTCTGTCTGTACGGGGGCGTTCATACTGGCAGAGGCCGGGCTACTCGATGGTCGAAAAGTGATCACACATTGGGAAGATATGGACGACCTCAGCCGTGCCTATCCGCCATTAAGCGTGGTATCAGGTAAGCGCTGGGCGAGGGATGGAAAATATCTCACCTCCGCAGGTATTTCTGCGGGTATTGATATGAGTTTGCAGCTGGTGGCTGATCTGCACAGCGAGGATTTAGCCCAGCGCGTGGCCAAGCAAATGGATTACCACTGGCTGCGTTGAGTGCAAACCGACAGGTAAACCATTTGCGGCGCCATGTTAGTGATCTGACCGAGCCTCTGGCGCTGTCGAGACCCAATTCAGATGGACGTCTTGTTGCGGGAATGGAATCGAGATGCCTTCTTCATCAAAGCGCAATTTGACTGTTTTGGTGACATCCCAATAGACGTCCCAATAATCATCGGTTTTCACCCATGGGCGAACAATAAAGTCCACCGAGGAGGTATTCAGAACATGTACTTTGATCATGGGCTCCGGTGTACGAAGTACCGCAGGATGTGATTGAACAATCTCGGTGAGCACGGCTTCTGCTTTAAGAAGGTCATCTTTATAGCCAATACCAAACACCATATCCACTCGACGAATCCGCTCTCGGGTGACGTTTTTAATCACATCGCCCCAAATTTTGCTGTTCGGGACAATGATAATTTGATTATCAAACGTGCGAATCGTGGTATTCACCAAGCTCATATTGCCTACTTTGCCATCCACGCCACCGGCGTAGACAAAATCACCTACATCGAAAGGGCGGTAGATCAGTAGCATCATCCCCGCAGCAAAGTTTGATAGTGTATCTTGCAGCGCAAAACCGATAATGACCCCAGCGATACCAAAGCCAGTGAGTACCGGAGTAAGATTGACCCCGATCTGCGAGAGACCGACCAAGATCCCAATTACCCACACGGCTTTGCCGGACATCGAGACGAAAAAGTCTTGCATTAACTGAGAGAACTTAAAGTTTTTATTGGCGACCGCGGATTTCACAACGGAGCGGGTGAATCTCGCGAGCAGTTTTGCCACCAACAAAATCAGCACAAAAATGATGAGCTGGAAAATCAACTGTGGTGCATTGTCTTCTGCCCAGTTCAGGGCATTTGCGGACCAATGGGAGAGGATCGAATACGCGACATCCACATCCAGAATATCCTGGGTGATGTTGCCGGTAACGCCAAATAGCTGGCGTTTATATTCTGCGGTTTCGATCCCCAACTGATCGGCGAGCTGATAGGTGCGCTTTAAGCCATCAGTAGCGATAGTGAGTCGTTGTTGGGTGTTCAACTGCGTCAGCTGTAACGCGGGTTTTTCGGAATCAGGACTCGATTTGATTTGTTTTTCTTGCGCTGTGTATTGCTGACGTAGGTAGTCGATAGAT
This sequence comes from Salinivibrio sp. SS2, assembly GCF_001722075.1. NCBI lineage: Bacteria > Pseudomonadati > Pseudomonadota > Gammaproteobacteria > Vibrionales > Vibrionaceae > Salinivibrio > Salinivibrio sp. SS2. Next base: position 10,654 of record NZ_MEBP01000131.1, read on the forward strand.
GCCGAAAGAAGTCGTAAACGCTGGTTAAGACGTTGCTCTAAGGTGTTTCGTGTTTCCTGTGTCGGCTGATCGAGCTGCTCAAGCCAGCGTATGTTTTCCCAACTCGCCTCAAAGACAGTACTGAGGTATTGCTGTAGCTCTGCATACTCATTGATGAGTGGTAAGCGTTGCTCTTGGCTGGCTTGAGTGATTTGCTCATTGAGGGTATTGAGACGGGCCGTGATGTATTGATACGCATCTTGCGTATACCGCCGTTGCGCCGTGACCAGTTGAACCAACTGCGGGTTATCCAAGCTTTGTTGCTTGATGGCGTCGGCGAGCAGCTCTCTTAGCTCCTCGTTTTTGTTAAACAGCTGCAATTGAATCGCATCTTTGTCATCGCCTTTTGCCTGTTCAAGGCTTTCTACAAGGGTCTGAATATATTGTTTGGTGCGCGCTATTTGATGCGCTAATGAGGAGGTATCGCTCGACGTGACGCTTTGCTCAGTCGGCGCCGGCGCTTGGTCGGCATAGGCCGGCGGAAGAAAGAGAAGGGGAGTTACCAGTACTAGCATGATCGTATTCATGCGTTGACGGCGATGCGATAACGTTTTTATCCAATTCACGTTTCTTTCCTCTTGCCTGTTGGCGATAGTGATGGGCATCGATGGCGGCAATCCTATGCCCAATCGAGCCTTGCCCCTGAGCTTTAATAGCGTAGCGAGTTTAGCCTTAACTGCCTATACCGTCAGCCATTTTTGTGACGCACTGGTTTTTATAATGCGTTAGCTACTGCTTGTGGATCGCGTGTGTCGGTGTCTGCCAACGGGTAATGAGAAAGACGGTCTAGTGAACCAGGTGATAACGCTGGCTTTGTCGCATCACAATGCTGGCAGCTAACAACGTCATTATTACCGCGATCGATAAGGTGTTAGCCGGGAAGAACTCTCGCCGTTGGCTACGGCGCGGAAATGACATCGCTGCGGGCCATTTTGACGCGATTGCTTGAGTTGTTGCGGTTTCGGATACTGAAAAAGAATAGGCGGGTAAACCCATCATACTGCATGCCTCAATAATCCAGTAAGCGGGCCCTAACGAGCCCGCTGTCGTGTTTGTCGTTAATGATGTTCGCGTAAATTAGTCAGCGTGCTTGGCGTCGGTCACCATCGTTTCGGTGGTGATCATGAGGCCGGCAACGGACGCTGCAAATTGGAGCGCCGAGCGCGTGACTTTCGCTGGGTCCAAAATGCCCATGTCAATCATGTTGCCATATTCACCGGTTGCGGCGTTGTAGCCATACTGGTCGCTGCCTGCTTTGACCGCGTTTGCAACCACTGACCCTTCGTGACCTGCGTTTATCGCAATTTGACGCAGAGGCTCTTCAAGGGCGCGTAAGGCAAGCCGGATCCCCACGTTTTGATCGTCGTTGTCACCTGTCAGATCACGCAGCGCATGCGCGATTTGAATCAATGCGACACCGCCGCCGGCCACGATCCCTTCTTCAACCGCAGCACGGGTAGCATGCAGAGCATCATCCACGCGATCCTTTTTCTCTTTCATTTCGACTTCGGTCGCGGCACCGATTTTAATCACTGCGACGCCCCCGGAGAGCTTGGCAATCCGTTGCTGAAGTTTCTCTTTGTCGTATTGCGAGCTGGTGCTCTCAAGCTGTCTTTCGAGAGTCGCAATGCGATCTTTGAGTGCACTTTCCTCTGCGGCACCGTCAATAATGGTGGTGGTGTCTTTGCTGATGGTGACTTTTTTCGCGCTGCCTAACTGCTCTAGCGTGACGTCTTCAAGCGCAATGCCCAGCTCCTCGGTGACAAGCGTACCTGCGGTTAATGCGGCAATATCATGCATCATGGCTTTGCGATTATCCCCAAATCCGGGCGCTTTGACGGCGGCGGTACGTACAATGCCGCGCATATTGTTGATCACCAAGGTCGCGAGGGCTTCACCATCGACATCTTCTGCGATAATCAGCAGCGAGCGTGATGATTTTGCTACCGCCTCGAGGATTGGCAGCAGTTCACGAATATTGCTAATTTTTTTGTCGACTAACAGGATGTAAGGATTGTCGAGCTCGACGGTGCCACTGTTTTGATGCGTAATAAAATAGGGTGACAAATAACCGCGGTCGAATTGCATCCCTTCAACGACCGATAATTCATTCGCGAGCCCTTGGCCCTCTTCAACGGTAATGACGCCATTACGGCCGACTTTGTCCATGGCTTGCGCAATGAGTTCGCCAATGTCGTTGTCGCTGTTGGCTGAAATGCTACCGACTTGTTGAATAGCGTGCTTTTCACTGCACGGTTTCGCCATTTCACGTAGCTTTGCGATGGCAGCCTCAGTGACCTTATCAATACCGCGTTTGAGATCCATGGGGTTCATTCCCGATGCAACCGCTTTCAAGCCTTCGTTGATAAACGCTTGAGCCAGTACGGTTGCGGTTGTGGTGCCGTCTCCCGCTTCATCGTTGGCTTTGGAGGCGACCTGTTTGACCATTTGGGCGCCCATGTTTTCAAATTTGTCTTCTAAGGTGATCTCTTTGGCAACCGATACCCCATCTTTGGTGATGGTTGGCGCGCCATAAGACTTATCAAGCACAACGTGACGGCCTTTAGGCCCTAAGGTCACTTTTACTGCGTCGGCGAGGATATTGACACCGCGTAGCATTTTTTGACGAGCATCATCAGAATATAAAATCTCTTTTGCAGCCATGATATTCTCCTAAATACGCTGAAAATAATTACGCAACAACCGCTAACACGTCAGACTCAGACAGGATCAGATACTCGTTCCCATCAATTTTCTCTGTCTTAACGCCATAGCCATCGTTGAAGATGATGGTGTCACCTTCTTTTACTGCCATTGGGGCGCGTTCACCGTTGGCGAGGCGCTTCCCTTCGCCGACAGCGATTACACGACCACGGGTGGATTTGTCGGTCGCTTGAGAAGTCAGTAAAATTCCTCCTTCTGTTTTGTTATCAACCACTTGTCGTTCAACAAGGAGTTTGTCGTGCAAAGGACGAATTTTCATATCCGGTGTCTCCTACGTAAGCTATCAAACTAAAAGACAAGATGATGATGCCCAAGAGATCAGGGATGGGGCATCAAAGTCGTCTCCATGGCGACTTCAAGGTTATAGATTGGGCCTGCTGTATTAAGTTCAAGACGCTGTTTCATTGAATATTTTTATCGATATGAGAAATTTTTTTTGCCTATTACATGCTGAATCGCGAGGCGTAAAAACGTATCTCTTGGTGCGCGAAGCGCTTTGGCACGTGTATGATGAATCACGCTGATGTCAGTCATCGACGGGCGCTAGCGGCTCATGATTAATGGCAGTCATAGGATTAAAAGGAATAGGAACATGTTTCCAGCAACATGGCGGTCTGAACGCCTATGTTTTAGTGCGTTTGAGTACAGTGATGCAAAGCGTGTTAAAGCGCTGTTTGAGCAAAATCAGCACCTGCAATATCAAGATCCCACGTTTAAACCTTGGTCGTTGTCGACCTATCAAGCATTGATAGCGGATAGTGCGGAGAAAAAGGCGCCCGATGTAGAAGAGGCTTTTTACCTTCGCCGTATTCAAACCCATGACGGTAAAGATATCGGCTATTTGCAAATCTCGCTCAATGCGCCGGATGTACAGAGTGTTTGGCTGCCCATGCTCACTATTTCCCCAAGATATCAAAAACATGGCTATGGCAGCGAAGCGGTTGCGAGCGTGATTGAAACCGTGCAAGCTTATGGGGACTATCGACGCATGGGTGTGAATGTTTACGCCGAAAACATTCGCGCGTTTCGATTCTGGTATCAGCAAGGGTTCTGTCGTATTTCCCATTTTGAACCCGAGCAAGATGAAGGACGAGATTACCACTGTTTGGTGCTCTATCGCGATTTAGACGTGAGGACACCATCACGATAGTGAACAAGGAAAGTGACTGAGTCATATAGGAAAGGAAAATGATAAAAACACCGAAAAAACGTCTGTTACTGACGCGTGTCGCACTGAGTGTTTTACTTGGCATGGGGCTTAGCGTTTCATCAACCACGGTGCAGGCGGCTGACGCTGCACAAGTTCAGGAGCAGCGAGCGTCTGGGCTCCATCTGCAAGATTTTGATCGAACGGTTCGCCCGCAAGATGACTTGTTCCGTCACGTGAACGGCACGTGGTACGACCAAACCCAAATTCCCAGTGATATGTCCAGCTATGGTGCGTTCCGTATCTTGGCAGAAGAGAATGAAAAGCGTCTGAAAGGCATCATTGATGAGCTGGTGGCGCGTGATGATCTCAAGCCAGGCTCCAACGAGCAAAAGCTGCGTGATTTTTATCTTAGCTATATGGACCAAGATAAAATTGATGCCTTGGGGGTCACGCCAATCAAGCCTGAGCTTGATCGTATTGCGGCGATTTCCTCGAAGCCTGCGTTGATTTATGCGATGGCCGATTTGCGACAAATTGGTGTTGGGATCCCGTTTAGTTTTTATGCGTGGGCCGATGCGAAAAACCCTGACTATAACGCTCTGTATCTGAGCCAAAGCGGGTTAGGCTTGCCGGATAGAGACTATTATTTCCGAGACACCGAGGACGCTGAGCGTATCCGCACCGCTTACAAACGCTATCTCCAAGATATGCTGCGCTTAGCGGGCTACGATCAGGCCAAACAACGCGCGGATCGGATTTATCAGCTGGAAAAAACGCTAGCAGAACACCATTGGACACGCGCTAAACGCCGTGACGCGCAAGCCACCTACAACAAAATGCCCATTGAGGCGATCAACCAGTTGATGGGTGAGTTTGATTATGCACGCTTTGCCAAACGCGCGGGTATCGATAAAGCCGATGAGGTTGTGGTGCGCATGCCGTCTTATTTTGAGGCGCTAGGGCAGGTGTTTGAACAAACTAGCCTGCAAGCGTGGCAAGATTATCTAACCATTCGTACGCTCAATGCGTTTGCGCCGCGCCTAAATCATGAGTTGGTTGAACGTCAATTTGCGTTCTATTCCAAAACCCTTAACGGTATTCCTGAGCAGCGTGACCGCTGGAAGCGCGGCGTGCAAGCCACCGAAGATATATTGGGTGAAGCGCTTGGCCAAGAATATGTCGCCCGCTACTTCCCTCCGCAAGCCAAAGCGCGTATGGAAACCATGATTGATAACCTGCGTGCCGCGTTTAAAGACTCGATTGAATCATTGGCGTGGATGAGCGATGAAACCAAAGCGAAAGCATTGGATAAGCTGAGTAAATTCACGCCTAAAATCGGCTATCCAGAGCAATGGGAAGATTACAGCGCGCTGACCATCAACGCCGATGACTTGATTGGCAACAGCAAACGTGCCGCACGCTGGGGCTATCAAGATATGTTGTCGCGGATTGGTGCGCCGGTTGATCGCAAAGAGTGGGGCATGACCCCGCAAACGGTCAACGCTTATTACAGCCCAACTGCCAACGAGATTGTGTTCCCCGCCGGGATCTTACAACCACCATTTTTTGATATGAATGCGGATGACGCCGTGAACTATGGCGGTATCGGTGCAGTGATTGGTCATGAAATGGGACACGGTTTTGATGATCAGGGCTCGCGATATGATGGTGATGGCAACCTATCCAATTGGTGGACGGATGAGGACCGGGCGCGCTTTGATGCACGCACCCAAAAGCTGGCTGAGCAATTTAGCCAGTTTGAGCCATTGCCGGGCTTGTTCATTGACGGCAAAGTGTCTTTGGGTGAGAACATTGGTGATTTAGTCGGCTTGACCACCGCCTTCCGCGCCTATCAAAAATCGTTGCACGGAGAACCGTCTCCAGTGATGGATGGGTATACCGGCGAGCAGCGATTCTTCCTCAGCTGGGGGCAGATTTGGAAAATGAAGATGCGTGAAGATGCCCTGCGTGAGCGTGTGTCGCTGGGTCCGCATGCGCCACCGCAATATCGCGTGCTCGGTGCGCCGCGCAATGTCCCTGCGTTCTATGAAGCCTTTGATATTAAAGAAGGTGATGGCATGTATTTACCCGAAGATCAGCGGGTGAATATCTGGTAATCTCGGATGCCGCCGCAAGGGCGGCATTTTTTGTTTGCCCAGCGAA
>NZ_MEBP01000132.1:0-20564 GCF_001722075.1 Salinivibrio sp. SS2
TTCGCAGTTGAATCCGCGAGTGGTTAAAGTGTTGTCTTATGCCAAAAAGGCGGGAATGTTTTGCTCAAAGCGCGAGATCTCAGCGTCGTGCTGAAGCGTGAGGCCAATGCTATCTAATCCTTCCAACAAGCAATGACGGCGAAAATCATCCATCTGGAAGCTAAAGCAGTGTTCACCGGCACGGATGGTTTGGGCGGGCAAATCTAGCGTTACCGTCGCGCCTTCATTTTCGGCCACATACGTAAATAAAGCATCGATTTGGCCTTCTTCAAGGGTTACCGGCACCATTTGGTTATTAATGCAGTTGCCATAGAAAATATCGGCAAAACTGGGGGCGATAATCACTTTAAAACCGTAATCATCCAGCGCCCAAGGAGCATGTTCGCGTGACGAGCCACAGCCAAAGTTTTCGCGGGTGAGTAACACGCTCGCCCCTTGGTAGCGCGCTTGATTGAGCACAAACTCGGGGTTCGGCTGTTTACCCGCATCGTCTAAAAATCGCCAATCGTGAAACAGGTGCTGACCAAAGCCAGTGCGGGTGACTTTTTGCAAAAACTGTTTAGGGATGATCGCATCAGTATCGACGTTCGCAGCATCCAATGGGGCAACAATGCCGGTATGAGTGTGTATGCCTGACATAAGGCCTCCTTATAATTGGTTAACGTCAATAAAATGACCGGCAATAGCAGCGGCGGCGGCCATCGCAGGGCTGAGCAAGTGGGTGCGGCCTTCACGGCCTTGGCGGCCTTCAAAATTACGGTTGCTGGTGGACGCACAGCGCTCTTTAGGACCCAAGCGATCGTTGTTCATTGCCAAACACATTGAGCAGCCGGGCAAGCGCCACTCAAAGCCCGCTTCGCGGAAAATCACATCCAGCCCTTCTTGCTCCGCTTGGGCGCGCACCTGCTCGGAGCCCGGCACCACCATGGCATGTACACCCTCTGCCACGCGTCGTCCTTTGGCGACCGCGGCGGCTGCGCGCATGTCTTCAATCCGTGAGTTGGTGCAAGAGCCAATAAAGACTTTATCGATGTGGATATCCGTAATGGCTTGGCCTGCTGTCAGTCCCATGTACTTTAAGGCTCGCTCAGCCGAGTGGCGTTCTATCGGGTCGGTCATGCTCTCTGGAGCAGGCACGCTATCATGCACACTGACCACTTGGCCGGGGTTGGTGCCCCATGTGACTTGATGATGGATTTGACTGCCATCGAGAGTGACCACGCGATCAAAGTGCGCATCGGCATCCGAGTGCAAGGTTTGCCAATACGCAACGGCTTGCTGCCATTGCTCGCCTTTAGGGGCAAATTTTTTGTCTTTTAGGTAGGCAAAGGTGGTGTCATCTGGCGCGATCAGGCCAGCTTTGGCACCTAATTCGATGGCCATGTTGCAGACCGTCATTCGCCCTTCCATCGACAAGGCAGTGATAGCGTCCCCGCAAAACTCCACCACATGCCCAGTGCCGCCGGCATGACCGACCTTGCCAATAATCGCTAGGACAATATCTTTGGCAGTGATCCCGGGGGCTGTTTTGCCCGTGACTTCAATTTTCATCGTGCGGGCGCGGGATTGCTTGAGTGTTTGGGTGGCCAGTACGTGTTCGACTTCTGAGGTGCCAATACCAAAGGCGAGGGAGCCGAAGGCACCGTGGGTTGCGGTGTGCGAATCACCACAGACGATGGTGGTGCCGGGCAGGGTAATGCCAAGCTCGGGGCCCATCACATGCACAATGCCTTGGTAAGGATGATTTAAGTCGTACAGAGTGACACCGAACTCTTCGCAGTTTTTGGCCAAGGTTTCCATTTGGATGCGCGCCATTTCCCCTGACGCGTTAATGTCTTTGGTTTCGGTGGAGACATTGTGATCCATGGTGGCGAAAGTTTTGCTCACTTGGCGCACGGGGCGCCCTTTTTCACGCAGGCCATCAAAGGCTTGTGGTGAGGTCACTTCGTGCACCAAATGACGGTCGATATACAGTAGCGGCGCTTCGCCTGGCTGCTCGGTGACCACATGGGCTTGATAGATTTTTTCATACAAGGTCTTAGCGCCTTGTTGGGTGTTTGCATTCGACATAGCTCGTATCCTTACGGGTAATTATTCTGCGCCTTGGCGGATATACGCGGCGATACGATCGCCCATTTGTTCGGTACTCAATGCGGGGCGGTTACCCGCTAGATCCGCGGTCAACTCACCGGCCGCCAGCGCGTGGCTGACTGCATGCTCAATCGCGCAGGCTGCGTCTTCTTCGCCTAACGAGTAGCGCAGCATGAGCGCGGCGGAGAGAATTTGCGCCACTGGGTTGGCGATATTTTTACCCGCAATATCGGGTGCAGAGCCGCCGGCGGGTTCATACAAACCAAATTTACTCGCGTTCAAGCTCGCGGATGGCAACATGCCCATTGAGCCAGTGATCATGGCGCACTCATCGGAGATGATGTCGCCGAAAATGTTCGAGCATAGCATCACATCAAATTGCGACGGGTCTTTGATCAGCTGCATGGTGGCGTTGTCGATATACATATGGCTTAAGCGGACATCTGGATAGTCCTTTGCTACTTCTTCTACCACTTCACGCCACAGCATCGAGCTTTGCAGCACATTGGCTTTATCGATTGAGCACACGTGTTTGTTGCGAAGCTGGGCCGATTGAAAGGCAATACGGGCAATACGCTCAATTTCATAGCGATGATAGACTTCCGTATCAAACGCTTTTTCCTCGCGGCCTTCTCCTTCGCGCCCTTTGGGCTCACCAAAGTAAATCCCGCCGGTCAGCTCTCGCACTACCACGATATTAAACCCTTTGTCGGCAATGTCGGCGCGCAGTGGGCAAAAGCCTTCGAGACCGGTATGGATTTGTGCTGGACGCAAATTACAAAACAGACCAAAGTGCTTGCGTAGCGGCAGTAAGGCACCGCGCTCCGGTTGTTCGGTTGGCGGTAAATGCTCCCACTTGGGGCCGCCGACTGAGCCAAATAAAATCGCATCCGCTTTTTCACAGCCGGCCAAGGTGTGTGCTGGCAAAGGGGAGCCGTGGGCATCAATCGCGGCACCACCCACAGGATAATGCTGACGCTCCAAGGTGAGTGAGAATCGCTCACTCACCGCATCAAGCACTTTTTCGGCTTGCGCCATTACTTCGGGGCCGATACCGTCGCCGGGTAAAATTGCAATCTGGTGTGCGCTGGCCATGGTTATACTGTCTCCTGTTTTAAGTGGGATTGTTCCTTGATCTGCGCAATTTTATCCGCGCGATAGATGGCATTGATCACGTGCAATAGCGCCTCACCGGAGGCTTCGATAATATCGGTTGAGACCCCGGTGCCGTGATATTTACGGCCCTTGTAGTTGGCAATAATGTCGGCTTGACCGAGACCATCTTCCCCTTCTCCTTTGGCAGTCAGATCGAATTTATCCAGCTCAATGTCATAGCCGGTGATCCGATAGATGCACTGATACAAGGCATCGACGGGGCCGTTACCGATTGCCGCCTCGCGTTTTTCTTCATCGCCACATTGCAACTTGATGCTGGTGGTCGCCATTAGGCTGCCCGATTGCACGCCTAGATAGTTGAGCTTATAAAAGTCGTCCTCTTCTTTGAGGTTGTTGAAGAACATCAAGGCTTCTAAGTCGTAATCGAACACCTGACCTTTACGATCTGCCAGCTGCAAGAATGACTGATACAAGGTGTCTAAATCGTAGTCTTGCTCGGTATAGCCAAGGTTTTCCATGTGGCTTTTCACCGCGGCGCGGCCGGAGCGGCTGGTCAAATTCAGCGCTTTTTTGCCCAACCCTATCGACTCTGGCGTCATGATTTCGTAGGTATTTTTGTTTTTCAGCATGCCATCTTGGTGAATGCCAGAAGAGTGGCTAAAGGCATTGGTACCGACCACGGCTTTGTTGGGCTGGATTGGCATGTTGCAAAGTTGGCTAACCAGCTTACTGGTGCGTGCGATTTCGGTGTGATTTAACTTGGTTTCCACACCTAATAAGTCGGCGCGGGTTTTTAAAATCATTGCAATTTCTTCCAGCGCACAGTTACCGGCGCGTTCGCCGATGCCATTAATCGTGCCTTCCACTTGGCGGGCGCCGGCTTGTATGGCGGCAATGGAGTTGGCGACTGACATCCCCAAATCATCATGGCAGTGGACAGAAATTACCGCTTTGTCGATATTGGGGACGCGATTAAACAAGGTTGCAATGATATCGCCGAATTCACTGGGAACCGTATAGCCGACGGTGTCGGGAATATTAACGGTGGTCGCACCGGCATCAATCGCCGCTTCCACCATACGGCACAAGTTATCTATTGGGGTGCGCCCGGCATCTTCGCAGGAAAATTCCACATCGTCCGTGTATTGGCGCGCGTGCTTGACGGCGCGTACCCCCATCTCGACCACGTCATCGTAGCTGCGGCGAAGCTTATCTTTTACATGAATGGTTGAGGTGGATAAAAAGGTGTGGATACGAAAAGCGTCGGCGGCTTTGAGGGACTCAGCGGCAACATCAATGTCTTTAGGGACGGCGCGAGATAAGGCACAAACACGCGCATGTTGCATATGCTCAGCGATGGTGCGCACCGATTCAAAATCGCCCGGTGAGGAGACTGGAAAACCGGCTTCAATAATGTCGACGCCCAGTCGGTCTAAGGCTTGGGCGATCTGCAACTTCTCTTTCACGGTTAAGCTGGCGGATAAGGCCTGCTCACCATCGCGCAAAGTGGTATCAAAGATGATGACCTGACTGTTGTCGCTCATGTGTGACTCCCTGTTGTGTTTGCTCGCCGCCTTCATGGCTCTCTTAATGGGCGCTGTGTTTTATTTTGACGGCGTTAGATACAAAAAAACCCGCGTCTGGCGCGGGTTTTTGACATTTGGCATTCACTGATTGCTGCCCAATACCTACCCGCGCGACCGAGTCACGATAAGGAGGAGGATGAGGCGTAGTGTAATCAGTGTCATGAACTATCCATTCAATATGTTTGCTGGTTACAGAAATAACAGAGCGGCGGGGAAAGCGTCAATCACAAAAAAATAAAAAAATGGATCTGATTAGTTAACCCGCTTAAAACCAGTTTATTACACTGCTTTTGAGCGTGTAATTCGAAATAAACGGCTGTTGGTTGCGAGGAAGTTATGCAGTTAGATAGCACTTTCTCTGTGTCAGGACGACAAACTACAGGGATTGTTATCTTCATCAATATGACCTCATAACGTCACCCCGTTGTCATACCCGCTGACTAGAGTTTGACCATCAGCTAACCGAAAGCGGGGGCATGATGAGAAGCTTTACAGCGATTCAACGTTTTGACCATACGGTGTCGTACCTGTGCCTTTCTCATCGATTTAGTGCAGCGACAGCCAAAGTAGCGCGGGTGATATCACACTCTGGTGATGGGCCGTTATATGCAGGAATTGGCTTGGCCGCATGGTGGCTAGACGGTGCATTTGGCTTATGGTTGTTGTGCACTGGAATCGTCGCCTTTGCGATTGAATTGCCCATCTATTGGGTTCTTAAACGGAGCTTCCGTCGCGCACGGCCTTCACAGCTGCCCGCTTTTATCACGCCCTCAGATTTATACAGCATGCCCTCTGGCCACACGGCGGCCGCTTTTTTAATGGCTTCGCTGATTAGTACCTTTTATCCCCCCTTGGCGACAGTGGCCTTTATTTGGGCGGGGTTGATTGGGCTGTCCCGCGTATTGCTGGGGGTCCATTTTGTTAGCGATATTCTGGTCGGCGCGGTGTTAGGACTTCTCTGTACTGCGCTGGCACAAAACATCACCGACGATCTTTACTGGATGGCGGCAAGTACATGAAGCTTTTATACGGTGTGCAAGGAACCGGTAACGGCCATATTTCACGGGCAAGGGCGATGGCAAGGGCCCTAAAAGCGTATGACGTGAGTGTGGATTTTGTCTTTTCTGGACGACCTGCCGAGCGCTATTTTGATATGGCGCCGTTTGGAGACTATCGCACTTTTACCGGCATGAGTTTTATCAGTCGCGACGGTAAAATTGCGCTGCTTGAGACGGCAAAAAAGCATCACGTTCGGCAACTTTATCGTGATATTCGCGCGCTCGATGTTACGGGCTACGACAAAGTGGTATCCGATTTTGAGCCTATCACGGCTTGGGCGGCACGTCAGCAAGGCGTACCCTCCGTGGCGATTAGCCATCAAGCTGCATTTGCCCATGCGGTCCCTAAACAGGGAGAAGGACTGATAAACCGGCTGATTATGCGTTATTTTGCGCCGACGGATCATGCCATAGGGCTCCATTGGTATCACTTTAATCAGCCGATTTTGCCCCCCATCATTGATATCGGCAGTGATGACAGCCTTTCACTAAAAGCGAGTCAATCAGAGGACGTCTTGGTCTATCTTCCTTTTGAGTCACTCGATGCAGTGACGGCGCTGTTACTGCGCTTTAACCAAGGTTTTGTCTGTTTTCATCCAGATGTGAAGCAAGGTTATCGGCGAGAGAATATTCGCTTTATGCCACTTGGGAAAGCCAGCTTTCATGCTACGCTAAAGGCTTGCCAAGGTGTGATAGCGAATGGTGGCTTTGAACTGCCTTCTGAAGCATTAACCATGGGGAAAAAGTTGTTGCTAAAACCCTTGGCAGGACAGTTTGAGCAGCTGAGTAATGTGGCAACGCTGGCACAATTAGGGTTGGCGCACGCCATGACACACTTAGACGCTCGCGCGGTGAGAGATTGGTTGAAAGCACCGGCCACCGGCGAGATCCGTTACCCTGATGTCGCAAGAGCGTTAGCGGAGTGGCTGGTCAAAGGTGAGCTCGACCAAACACACAGTTTATTTCACCAGCTTTGGTCGCAGGTCCGTTTTCCAGAAGCGGTTGAAGAGTGTTTGCTGGATATTAGCCGCCCGCATCCACGTCGACGTCAGCATCCCTTACTGTTAAACCGCTTAATGCGCTGACCGCCCAATAACGGCGGTCTGGTCTGTTGAATCACGTTTTTACATTTTCGCTAGAGCATTCACTCAATTTCTCTTGAGTTTGGTGATGCGCTCGGTAAACTCGCTGCCATTATTGAGCGTACATGTGTTCGCCAAACGGCGATCCAAGAGAGACACAGTGAACACCCAAAATCATATCGTCACGCGCATCCGCGAGCAAATTACTGCCCAAGGTGAACGCGAAGCTATCCGTTTTCAACAACAGTCACAGTGGGCGAGTATCAGCTGGCGCCAACTGGGCGAGCGCATCGACCAGCTATCACGCTGTTTACTCAAAGCTGGTTGTCAGGTTCAGCAAACCGTCGCTATCTTTGCGCCGAACAGTGAAAAATGGGCGATGTTGGACTATGCCGCGTTGCAAATTCGTGCCGTGCCGGTGCCGATTTACGCAACCAGTACTGATCAGCAAGCGGCACACATTATCAATGATGCGGACGTGCAATGGATCTTCGCCGGTGACGAGCAACTGGAGAGCGCGGTTGCAGCCCTTGAACACTGCCCCAATGTCAAAGGGGTAATCGCCCTCAACCAAGAGGCACAGGTACCTGCACATCCCAAAGTGTGGGACTGGGCCAGTTGGTTATTGCAAGACGATCGCAGCTATCAAGCCGAACTAGACGCGCGCATTGATGCGCGATGCATGGATGATTTGATCACCTTGATTTATACCTCCGGCACCACGGGCGATCCGAAAGGGGTGATGCTGGATTATGCCAATGTTGCGGCGCAGCTGGAGGTACATGACCAAGTCTTAGCATTAAGCCCCGATGATGTGTCCTTGGCCTTTTTGCCGCTTTCTCATGTGTTCGAGCGCGCCTGGAGCTATTACGTCCTGCACCGCGGGGCGGTGAACTGTTATCTTTCAAACCCGCTTCAGGTGCGTGATGCATTGGCGGAGATTAAACCGACGGTGATGTGTGCGGTACCGCGTTTTTATGAAAAAATTCATGGTGCTATTCACGACAAACTCAGTCGGGCCACCGGTGTTAAACCGCATTTATTCCGTTGGGCGCTGCGCCAAGGCGAGCGTCATGCCAGTCAGTTACGCGCTGGTCAATCACCGTCGCGACGTCAGCAATGGCAATTAGCGTTGGCCGACAAGCTGGTACTGAGTAAGCTGCGTGCGCTATTGGGTGGCAAAATGCGCTTGATGCCATGCGGCGGAGCGCGTCTTGACCCTGACATCGGCGCGTTTTTCCACGCCATAGGCATTAACGTCAAGCTCGGTTATGGCATGACCGAAACCACCGCCACGGTTTCTTGTTGGGACGATACGCGCTTTGACCCTCATTCGATTGGTTATCCGATGCCAGGGGCGGAGGTGCGAATTGGTGCGGATGATGAAATTCAAGTTCGCGGGCCAATGGTGATGCGGGGTTACTTTAATCAGCCCGATGCGACTGCAGCCACCTTTACCGAGGATGGTTTTTTGAAAACCGGCGATGCGGGATATCTCGATGCCAAGGGCAACGTCTTTATCACCGACCGAATCAAAGAGCTGATGAAAACCTCTGGCGGTAAATACATCGCGCCACAGCGGGTAGAAGGCGCTTTGGTGCGCGATCATTTTATTGATCAGATTGCGGTAGTGGCAGAGGCGCGTCATTTTGTATCGGCCTTAATTGTGCCTTGCTTTGATGCCTTGGAAGAGTGGGCGCGGGCGGCCAATATCAAATATCAAAATCGCAAAGAGCTGCTGAAACACGCCGATGTGGTGGCCTTGTTTGAAAAGCGCTTGCAGAGCTTGCAACACGAGTTGGCCAAATTTGAGCAAGTCAAACGCTTCACTTTATTGCCGCAGGGCTTTTGCATGCACAGTGGCGAGCTCACGCCGACCATGAAGCTGCGCCGTAAAGTGATCCTTTCACGTTACCAGCACCACATTGAGGCAATGTACCAGCGTCAATGATGTGTAAAGGGGACGTTTCTCATCGATGAGAAATGTCTCCTCTAACGGCTATTTTCACGTCGTTTTTCTCCTCGGCTTGTATAGTAAATCTGGCAAACTTGTTTTCTTGTAGTGGATCTTTCCGATTTCCCACCTCCCAATCAGTGTTATCCAGCAACATTCACTCAACATTTAGATTAAAAATGTAAATACTGATTAGCTAATAGACAGTTTTGCAAATAAAACGTTACATTGATTGCAGCTTCATCCGAAGCAGGCCAAGTGACAATCTAACGCCGCCTTACCGCCAGTATTTGGTTTCGATGTCCGCGTGGTGAGTGACCACCAGTACATCTAAGAGTAAGGGGCAGGATTAGGCTAAAAGTAAGTCCTAACTATGCAAACAGGGAGGCGTAGAGTGGAAATGTTATCCGGTGCCGAGATGATCGTGCGTTCCATGATCGATCAAGGCGTAAAACATATTTTTGGTTATCCAGGCGGATCAGTACTGGATATATACGACGCATTGCACGAAAAGAGTGATATCGACCATGTGTTGGTACGCCACGAACAAGCCGCGGTCCATATGGCTGATGGTTATGCGCGTGCCACGGGGGAAGTGGGCGTGGTGCTGGTCACGTCAGGCCCAGGGGCAACCAATGCGATTACTGGCATTGCCACCGCGTACATGGACTCGATCCCCATGGTGGTTTTTTCTGGCCAAGTCATGAGCGGCCTGATTGGCAATGATGCCTTCCAAGAATGCGATATGGTGGGGATCTCCCGCCCGGTGGTCAAACACAGCTTTTTAGTCCAGCGCGCTGAAGATATTCCTAACATTGTTAAAAAAGCCTTTTATCTTGCCTCAACGGGACGTCCCGGCCCTGTGGTGGTGGATATTCCTAAAGACATGCTGAATCCGGCACAAAAGCATCCTTATCAGTATCCAGACAGTGTACGCATGCGCTCTTATAATCCGACCACCTCGGGACATAAAGGGCAGATAAAGCGTGGCTTAAAAGCACTACTGGCGGCGAAAAAACCAGTATTGTATGTCGGTGGTGGCTCAATCATGGCCGATTGCGGCGAACAAATCCGCCAACTATCAGAAAGCCTTAACATCCCTGTTGTCAGCACCTTGATGGGGCTAGGCGCGTTTCCCGGCACCCATCAACACTCGCTGGGTATGCTGGGCATGCATGGCACCTACGAAGCGAACATGGCGATGCACCAAGCCGATCTGATCTTTGGTATTGGTGTCCGATTTGACGATCGCACCACCAATAACTTAGAAAAATACTGTCCCGATGCCACCATCATGCACATTGATGTCGACCCATCGAGCATTTCTAAAACCGTGGCGGCAGACATTCCTATCGTCGGCTCGGCGGACGCGGTACTAAATAGCATGCTGAAATTGCTGGTGGAGCAAGGTGGCAGTAACGACAGTGATGCGATCAGTACTTGGTGGCACAATATTCAAACTTGGCGCGAGCGTCAGTGTTTGAAGTATGACGTGGATCCGGAGCGCATCAAACCGCAGCAAGTGATTGAAACCTTGTATCGCCTTACCGATGGCGAGGCCTATGTAAGCTCCGACGTGGGTCAGCACCAAATGTTTGCCGCACTCTATTATCCGTTTGATAAACCACGTCGTTGGATAAACTCGGGCGGCTTGGGCACCATGGGCTTTGGGCTACCCGCCGCCATGGGAGTGAAGTTCGCGCTGCCGGATGCGCAGGTGGTGTGTGTCACCGGTGATGGCAGTATTCAAATGAATATTCAGGAGCTGTCCACCGCACTGCAATATGATATCCCGGTGGTGATCGTTAACCTCAACAACCGTTTCCTCGGCATGGTCAAACAATGGCAGGACATGATTTATCAAGGCCGCCATTCGCACTCGTATATGGACTCGGTGCCGGACTTTGCCGCGATTGCCGAAGCCTATGGCCATGTGGGGATGCGCATTAGCCATCCGTCTGAGTTAGAAGCCGGCCTAGAAAAGGCGCTGGCAATGAAAGATCGCTTGGTGTTTGTCGATATCCATGTCGATGAAACTGAGCACGTGTATCCGATGCAGGTACGCGGTGGGGCGATGAATGAAATGTGGTTGAGCAAAACGGAGAGAACCTAATGCGCAGTATTGTATCGGTTTTAATGGAAAACGAGCCGGGTGCCTTGTCGCGCGTGGTGGGTCTGTTCTCTCAGCGTGGCTACAACATTGAATCACTGACGGTGTCACCCACCGATGATGCGACCTTGTCGCGCTTAAATATCACCACGTCAGTGGTCAGCAATGCGGACCGCGAGCAAATCGAAAAGCATTTGCACAAGCTGATTGATGTACTGAAAGTGAGTAATGTCACCGAGAGCGATCACATTGAACGTGAACTGGCGTTGGTGAAAGTGAAAGCGAGTGGCTACGCCCGCGCAGAGGTAAAACGCACCGCCGATATTTTTCGGGGGCAAATTGTCGATGTGACGGCTTCACAATATACCGTGCAGCTGACGGGCGACAGTGACAAGTTGGATGCCTTTATTCGCGCGGTCGGTGAAATTACCGAGATCATTGAAGTGGCACGCAGTGGTGTGGTGGGTATTGCACGCGGCGAGAGAGCGCTGCGCCAGTAACCCAAGCAACTGGTCGTGATAAGGAAAATGGCACGCCAAGGCGTGCCATTTTTTGTGGATTAAGCGGGGTTAATCAAGTACACCAAGGCTTCATAGGGTGCCAATTGCATTTCTGGCATCAAGGGCTTGGCTTCTGGATAATTATGGCTCACCAAGTCTGCGTTCGGGGCAGGGGCGACAGGCAAGGTCGCTGTGACCGGCTCGCCATAAAAGTTACACACTACCACCAGTTGGCTGTCGCCATTGTCGCGACGATACGCGAGCAGCTGTGGGTGGTCAGGCAGCAAGTCCTGATAATCCCCTTCACGGATCACGGGTAAGGTTTTCCGCAGGGAAATTAGCTGCTTGTAGTGATAGAACACCGAGTTTTTATCCGCCAGTGCGGTGTCGACATTGACGTCAACATAGTTAGGCGCAGGCTTGAGCCACGGTGTGCCTTTGGTAAAACCGGCGTTTGCTGAACTGTCCCATTGCATGGGGGTGCGCGAGTTGTCGCGTGAGCGTGCCGCCAGAATGGCCAACACTTCCCCTTCAGGCATGCCTTGTTCGCAAAGCAGGCGGTACATGTTTCGGCTTTCGACGTCTTGATAATCATCAATACGCTGATAGCCCGGGTTGGTCATACCAATTTCTTCCCCTTGATACACATAAGGCGTGCCTTGCTGCATATGAATCGCGGTGGCGAGCATCTTGGCGGAGGCAACGCGATGATGGCGATCATCACCAAAGCGGCTGACTACACGCGGTTGGTCGTGGTTACACCAAAACAGTGCGCCCCAACCTTGATTATGTAGGCCGTGCTGCCAAGTACGGAAAAGCTGTTTTAGGGCTAAGAAGTCAAACGGTGCCAGTCGCCACTTCTCGCCGCCCGGATAATCGACTTTTAAGTGGTGGAAGTTAAACACCATGGAGAGCTCTTTGCCATCCGGCGCGGAGTATTGCTGACAATGCTCCAAGGTGGTCGAAGACATCTCGCCCACAGTGACGCTGCCGTAACGTTGGAAAATGTCGCGACTGATCTCTTGTAAGTATTCGTGAACGCGCGGGCCATCGGTATAAAAACGGCGACCATCTCCTTGATGATCATCAGGGAACGACTGATCTTTGGAGATCAAATTGATCACATCGAGTCGAAAACCATCCACGCCTTTGTCGGCCCAAAAAGCCATTACGTCTTTGACTGCTGCCCGCACCGCTGGGTTTTCCCAGTTAAGGTCGGCCTGTTCGGTGGCAAATAAGTGGAGGTAATACTGGCCGGTCGGTTCATGCCATTGCCACGCGCTACCGCCAAATTTTGATTGCCAGTTGTTTGGAACGCCGCCGTTAACCGGATCTTTCCAGATGTAGTAATCGCGATAGGGGCTATCTTTGCTGGCAAGCGCTGATTGAAACCAAGGGTGCTCGGTTGAGGTGTGGTTAATCACAATATCCATGATGATGCGGATATCGCGCTTGTGCGCCTCGGCGAGCAGGGTGTCGAAGTCGTCCATGGTGCCTAGGCTAGGGTCAATCGCATAATAGTCGGCAATGTCGTAGCCATTATCGACTTGTGGCGATACATAAATGGGGGTTAGCCATAACGCGTCGATGCCCAAGGCCGAAAAGTAGTCCAGCTTTTCGATAATGCCCGGCAGATCACCTGTCCCTGTTTGTGTGGTATCACGGAAGCTCTTGGGGTAAATCTGATAAATGGTGGCCGTTTTCCACCAGGGATGTGCGTGCATAATGTCTCTCTTAACGCTAATAAAGCGGGGAGCGTGCTCCCCGCAGACTGAATGGGAGTTAGACGACCGCCAGTTTGCCTTTGCTGGCTTGACGGCGATACATAAAGGCGGTGAGTGCAATAGGCACAATAATGGCAATTAGCATCGCGACCGCGTAAACACCCCAGAACTGTGGCTGAATAGATAAAATACCCGGCAAGCCACCTACACCAATGCCGTTGGCCATCACACCGGAAAGACCACACACAATGGCGGCCAGCGCCGAGCCAACCATCGCGCACAGCATGGGGAATTTGTAACGTAGGTTAATCCCGTACATGGCCGGCTCAGTGACGCCAAGATAGGCCGAAATTGCCGCGGGTACAGAGATTTCACGTTCGTTTTCTTTTTTACTCATCCAAATGATCCCGACAACCGCCGAGGCTTGTGCAATGTTAGACAGAGCAATCAGTGGCCAAATGGGGGTGCCGCCCATCTCTTGCATCAGCTGCAAATCCACCGCGTTGGTGGTGTGGTGAACACCGGTGATCACCAAAGGTGCATACAGGAAGCCGAACAGGGCCGCGCCTATGTAGGCATAATCGCCGGTCATTGCCGAACGGGCTAAGAAGGCCACGCCATTACCAATCTCGCGGCCAAATGGGCCGATAAGGGTGTGTGCCAAGATCACGGAAGTCAGTAGCGCGACAAACGGCACCACCACTAAATACAAATAATCCGGAATAATGCGTTTTAACTGGGTTTCAATAAACGCCAATGCCATCCCCGCAAACATGGCTGGGATCACCTGTGCTTGGTAGCCGACTTTTTCAATTGAGAACCAGCCAAAGTCCCACACTTCAGGCATTTCTTTACCGATAAGATAAGCGTTCATCAACTGAGGCGATACCAAGGTAATACCGAGCACGATACCCAAAATCGGTGTGCCGCCCATTTTTCTGACTGTCGCCCAACACACGCCGACAGGCAGGAAGTGGAAGATGGCTTCGCCAAGCAGCCATAAAAAGCCGTGGGCGGTGGCCCAAAACTCGCTGATCTCGGTTAAGGTTTTGCCATCGAACATGCGGATATCACCGATCACATTACGGAAGCCGAGGATCAAACCACCGGTGATGATCGCGGGGAGAAGGGGAACAAAAATTTCCGCGAGGTGTGAAATCGCACGTTCTAGCAGGCTCATGTTTTTACGCGCGGCTTGCTTGGCCTCATCTTTTGATTGACCCTCGACGCCGGTGGCCTGTTGCAACAGGACGAAGGCTTGGTCCACGCTGGTGCCGATCACAACTTGAAATTGGCCGGCGCTGGTAAAGCAGCCTTTAACCATGGGGATCGCTTCAATGGCGGCGACGTCCGCTTTTTCCGGGTCATTTAATACGAAGCGTAAGCGGGTGAGGCAGTGGCTCACGGTGGCGATGTTGTCTTTGCCGCCTATATGGGTGATCAATTGATCAACGGCATTTTTATTTATCTGGCTCATAAGCAATCCTGTATTGCTGTAGGGTATTCATTGGTAACGTTCCCATTGATTATTGATCGTACTAAGCCAATTATCAGTGGAATCGTTCCCACATTTTGAAAACCATCACACAGAAATTCGTAACTGCTTGATTTTTAGTGTTGGCTAGGGAGTCACCAGATGACAGGGTTGCGTCCAATGTGTGATAGTGGTCACCTCATCATCCAACTGCTTAAGCAGTAACTCAGCAGCATGTTGCCCTGCTTGATGGTAGCCCAGTTCCACACTGACTGCGCGTGGGAACATAAAGCGTAGCATGTCATGGTTGCCAATGCCGCCAATGGCGATGTTTTCACGATTTAGGGTTTGTAGGCGTTTTGCGACCCCTAAGGCGAGGGTATCGGAGGCGCAGACAATGGCGTCAGTCTGCGGGGTTAACAGGCAATCTGTTGCGGCATAGGCGGCATGCAGGCTCATCTCACAACGATGGAGCTGTGGTGAAAGCTGGTGGGTTTGGCAAAAATGTTGATAGGCATCAGAACGGGCGAGACCTGTGGTTTCATCGCGCTCATCAATTCCCAAGAAGGCAATATGACGGCATCCTTGACGATAAAAATGATCCATGACTTGCGTGACGGCACCTTGGTTGTCGTAACTGACGCTGGCGTATTGCTCACTATCAACGGCGAGAACGACACAGTTGGGGGCAAATGGCGCTAGCGCGTTGAGATCACAGCCAGAAAAACCAAAAAAGATAATCCCATCCACATTACGGCGTTTTAGCACATCGAGATGGGCTTGTGCTTTTTGTTGTGAGAACTGGCTTTCCATAATGGCTGCGTCATAGCCTTTGGCATACAAGGTATTGAGCAGTCCCGTCAGTGCGGTGTTCTCTGAGTTGGAACTGAGCTTGGCCACGATCACGCCCACAACACCACTGCGTTGCGCACGCATCGCGCGCGCCGACTTCGACGGTAAAAAGCCATGTTGGTCGATCACCGCTTGTACTTTAGCGCGGGTACTGTCTTTAACGCGTGCGTCATGGTTTAGCACACGCGATACGGTCGATTTCCCCACCCCGGCTAAGCGGGCAATATCCAAAATGGTTAATGGTTTTGTCATTTTTTTCTCTGTGGTAGCGGTAAATCAGTGGCTTAGACTCAGCCTCTTCGCGCGCCATGATAACAGGCGTGATTGGCGCTTGCGATTTATTGATTAATTTGTAAACTACAGCCTGATTTTTGAACAACCATCCTACTTTAGACTGAAATGATGATGAGCCACCCTGTCGTACAAACCATCAACAAGTGCCTAGTGCGCATGACCACACTGACGCTCGCAGTAATGGCATTAAAGCTTAGCGCGATTTATTTGGTGCCGTTAGCGGTACTGATCAAAACGCACTTCAAAGAAATTGTCCACTGGTAAGCGCGGTAAGCTGATCGTCAAGGTGCTGGTTTAGCGATTGCCAGTACTGCTGATAGCGCTTCGTATATGCTTGCGGGCGTGGCGAAACCAAACCGCGCACAATCGGAAATAGCTGTTGCCATTGTGCCAGCCAATCTATCTTCACATCAGGATGGGTGAGATAGCGCTGGTGCTGTGCTATGACTGGTATCAACGCCTTTTGTAAGTAGGGATTGATACCACAAAGCAGCTGGGTGTGCAGGGTCAGGTGCCAATAGGTCATGGTGGTGATATCGGCGCTATCTTTGGCGGGTAAGTGCTGAATAGAATGAATCAGTCCCAACACCTGTAATGCGGTCTGTTCATTCAGTTTGCTCGGAAAGCTATCGATGAACGCACCAAACAGACCTTTTAGGGCTTGAATCAGAACCTGCCAGTCTGCTTGGCTTAATGGTGTGAGCCGATAGCCAAGATGAGGCTGGTAAAGGACCCGTCCCTCTACCGCTAATAAATGCAAGCCATCGCGTGCTGTGGCCGTTGACAGGCTGAGTTGCTCACACAAAGCAGAGACAGTGAGTGGATAATCGCCCTCTGCGCGCGCTGTGAGTGATAACTGGCGGGTTAATATGGCTGCCCAGATTTGCTCCATAGCGTGTTGGGCTTTGGTGAACTTCATAACACTCCCTGTGCTGGGTCGACGAGATTGGCTCGCGACTAAATGCAAGCCTCTTTATCATGCCACCGTGTCATGGATAAAAAAACGCCCCGACATGAGTCGAGGCGTAGGCATTGCTATCGGTGCTTAATTACAGCACGTGCACAGAGGCGGTGTTGGTGGTACCAGAAGGCACAAGCGCGCCTGAAACCATGACCACGATGTCGCCTTTATGCGCCAAACCAGACTCAAGCGCGATGGTTTTGCCGCGACGGTAGAACTCATCGGTGCTATCGATGCTTTCGATCATCACAGGCGTCACACCTTTGGTTAGACACAGGTGAGCGGCTGTTTTCGGGTTGGTGGTAACCGCGATGATGTTTGCCGTCGGGAAGTACTTACGTACTGAGCGTGCTGATTTGCCTGCTTCAGTGGCAACAACAATCAAAGGTGCACCCAACTTCTGAGAGGTATCAACCGCGCCTTTACAGACCGCTTCGGTGATACGCAGGCGATCGCTATCGAGACGAGAACCCAGAGCCGGTGACATTTGACGGTCAGTACGCTCACAGATTTGCGCCATGATGCTCACAGCTTCTACCGGGTATTTACCTTTTGCTGACTCGCCAGACAGCATGACGGCATCGGTACCATCCATGATCGCATTCGCTACATCACCGGCTTCAGCACGGGTTGGACGTGGGTTTTTGATCATTGAGTCCAGCATTTGTGTTGCGGTGATAACCATCTTGCGAGCACGGTTACACTTCTCGATCATCATCTTCTGCGCGAAGATCACTTCTTCCACTGGGATTTCTACGCCCAAGTCACCACGGGCAACCATGATACCGTCAGACGCTTCCAAGATAGCGTCAAAATTGTCGACACCTTCTTGGTTTTCAATTTTAGAGATGATCTTGATGTCGCTGCCGCCGTTTTGAGCCAGCAGCTCGCGGATTTCTTCCACGTCTTCTTTCTTACGAATAAATGAGGCCGCAACAAAGTCAACGCCTTGCTCGCAACCAAATTTTAGATCCGATTTATCTTTTTCAGCCAGTGCAGGCAGGCTCACCGAAACACCTGGCAGGTTAACGCCTTTGTTTTCGCCCAACTCACCGTTGTTCAGTACTTTACAAACGACTTCTTTTTCAGTCGTTTCTAGTACTTCCATCTCAAGCAGACCGTCATCAACGAGTACAGTATTGCCCGCTTTTAGGTCACGAGGTAGGCCGGCGTAAGTGACGGCAACGCGATCTTTGTTACCCACGACAGAGGTGTCTGTGGTGAAAGTGAACGTTTGACCAGCTTCTAATGCGACGTCGTTACCACCTTCGAGTTTGATGGTGCGGATCTCAGGGCCTTTGGTATCGAGCAGAATCGCAACTTGCTTACCGGTTGTCTTCATGACGTTGCGCAAATTTGTGATACGCGCACCGTGTTCGGCATAGTCACCGTGTGAGAAGTTAAGACGCATCACGTTCATGCCTGCATCAACAAGCTTAGTCAGCATCTCTTCCGATTCAGTTTTAGGTCCAATCGTACAAACGATTTTGGTCTTTTTCATCGACGCATTTCTCCGGTCAAAAATTGAAACATAAACTTGGGGCCTAACTGCAAAAGACTGATTTAAATGTAATTAAACAACATAAATAGGTCGTTATCGTGGTGCAGTCAGCAAAATTCTCGCATTTCTCAATGACGTTACCGCAGCCTTCACGCTGAGGTGACGTCACTGTTTTATCGATCGTGAGTATAGATTGTCTGCGTTGATCTGTGTTGATCACGGGCAATAAAGGCGTTGTTGGTGTAATACGATTTCACCCAGTGCCATCGATTCACCATTCACCTCCCATCCTTTGGGCGCGTAAATTTACCACAGCTCACCGTCCAGATCATTACAAGCCGGTGACAGTAATCGGTTTCAGCACGCTTTTATTTTGATGATTACGTTTTCTGTTGATTATCACCCCAGACGACAAGGTGGTTGTTTTATGAGCTTTTAGTGATTCTTTTGTCATTAATGAGTGTGATCTGTCTTCCAATTTGAACTGGATCATGCTTTTTTATTAAGTCTTTTGCGTTCACCTAGAATTTATCTACTATCAGAGCACTTTCGATGGGCTGTCTAACAATGTTTGCGCGTACTTTACGGTTTTTGACAGGGATGCTGCTTATAGTCTGCACTTATGCGAGTACGCAGGTGTGGGCCGATGACGCCTATCTGTCAGAAAAGAAAGACATTTTAGTCGCCACCCATTCTTCAGTGTGGAAGCCTTATAGCTATTTGTCCGACTCAGGCCAGCCCAAAGGGCTGTTGATCGATTTTTGGCAGGCTTATGCCAAATACAATCATGAACCCATTCAATTTGTTCTGTTAGATTGGCCTGAAACCCTCTCTTATATGCGAGAAGGTGGTAACCGTGTGCATGCCGGTTTATTACGTTCGCCTGAACGTGAGCGCTTTTTAGATTTTGCGACGCCAATTTTTAATATCAATGGCTCTTTGTATGTGCAAAACCAGCCGGGCAGTGCGGATACTAAGCCTTTAGCGGCAGGTCAAGTCGTTGGTGTGGTAGCAGAAAGTTATGAATCCTCGTTCTTAGCCAAGCACTATCCGCAAGTGGAGCAACGTAGCTTTGTGAATAACGAGGATTTATTTGCGGCCGCGCTCGAGGGTGAGATCCAAGCCCTTGTGGCAGATAGTCAGGTCGCCAACTTTTACTTTCTGACTCAAGGGAAACCGCTAGCATTTGTCGCGGAGCAAGTTCTTTATACCCGTCCAATTTATGCAGCAGTGCCGAAAGGCAACCAAGCATTGCTCGATGAAATACGTGTTGGGATCAGCCATATTCCGTCTGAGGAACTACTACGGATTAAGCAAAAATGGATTAATACCGAGCGGGTTGAGGCGTATCCCGATTGGCTAATCCCGACCATAGTGATCATGGTAGCATTGAGCGCCGTCGCGTACATTTTTTTCCTCAAGCGCATGGTGTATAAGCGCACGGTTGCCTTGCGCCAAGCCAATGCCCGCTTGCGTGAATTTGCCAATACTGACCCACTGACTCAATTGCTGAATCGACGTGGCCTAGAGGGCTATTTTTCTCGCCTTAAACCCAAACTTCAGCGTCAGCAAGAAATGGGGCTGATCCTCATCGACCTCGATCACTTTAAACAGGTGAATGACAAATACGGTCATATGCAGGGTGATAAAGTGTTAGTGCACCTTGCCAGTTATTTAAAGCGGGTCGTGAAGCATGGCGTCGTGGCGCGTTTAGGGGGCGAAGAATTCTGCGTGCTGTGTCCGGCCACGTCATTAGATGAAATGATCGATATAGCCAACCATATCCGCTGCGATGTGGCAGACAGTGTGTTTGAGTTCGATGGCGCCGAGATTCGTGTCACTGTCAGCATTGGCGCAATTGTATCCAGTGATGTTACTGACGACATTGCTTCGCTGGATTTGGATACCTTGACCCATGCCGCTGACCTTCTTATGTACCGTGCGAAAGACCGTGGCCGTAATCAAGTAATGCTGGCCTCCTCTCAATCAGTGACCACACCTATCGCAGAAGCCTGATACCGTTTTCTGTTAGGTAAAAACACGCTTTTCATCTTCTTTTCTTGCAGCGTTTTCATCATTAAATATACTGTACATACATGGCTCTTCATCGTTCATGGTGGAAAGTCATATCAAGCCCCCCAAAATAGAACAGTATCGCTGTCTTGAACCGTTGTTTGTTTCTAAAGCCTTTGGCTCTAAGCTTCATATATTGGATTTTGGCATTTAACACATCAGCCAAGCAACTCGAAGCATTAAGACCA
>NZ_MEBP01000133.1:0-16629 GCF_001722075.1 Salinivibrio sp. SS2
CGCTGGGCAAACAAAAAACGCAGCCGTTTGGGCTGCGTTTTTCATTAAGCTGCATTTTTACTGGGCTGCGGGTATGTCGGACTCGGCGAGGCTGCGCATCTCCCACTCGCTAAGGCCGAGACACCAACGCAGGCTAATCGCTGTCTGGGTCTGCTAACAAATCGTCCTTGGCAGCCATCATATATTGGTACATCGACCAATAGGTTAAGCCAGTTGCGGCATAGAGCGCGACATAACCCAGCCATTCAATCCAAGGCGCGGCATGCCAAAGCAGCATCGTCAGAGCAAACATTTGTGAAGCCGTTTTAAATTTCCCCACCCAAGAGACAGCAACGCTGGCGCGTTTACCAATTTCTGCCATCCACTCGCGCAGGGCCGAAATAATCACTTCTCGCGCAATCATGGTCGCAGCGGGAATCGTGACCCAAATGGAGTAGTAATGCTCGACAATCAGCACCATGGCAATTGCCACCATCACCTTATCGGCAACAGGATCGAGAAAGGCGCCAAACCGGGTCGATTGTTTTAAACGGCGAGCTAAATACCCATCCAACCAATCAGTAACACCGGCAATCACGAAAACGAGTGCCGCGGCAAACGGAGCCCATTCGTAGGGCAAATAATAGGCGATGACAAAGACCGGAATTAGCGCAAGGCGCAAAAAGGTCAAAATGGTGGGTATATTAAGGCGCATGCTCAGCTTTTTATTGTTGGATTGACTACGTTATGTTGCCCCATTGCCTCTAACCTTGCAATGAGGAATGAATTTTCTCTGCCAGTGTTCGGCTGATCCCGGGGACTTTGGCGATTTCTTCGACACTGGCGTTGCGCAACTCTTGGATCCCACCAAGATACTTCAGCAAAGCTTGGCGACGTTTCGGGCCAATACCTTCGATTTGGGTCAGCACACTTTGTTTGCGCGCTTTTCCACGTGCGGCACGGTGTCCAGCAATAGCGTGATCATGGCTTTCATCGCGGATGTGTTGAATAAGGTGCAACGCTGGTGAGTCGGCCGGCAACGAAAATTGCTCGCCAGAGACTTTGATCAGTGTCTCTAGGCCCGGTTTACGGCTGGTCCCTTTGGCAACACCCAAAATAAGCGGATGAATGGGCCAATCGGCGATCAGGGGTTTAAGTACCTCCCACGCGCGATTGAGCTGCCCTTTACCCCCATCAATCACGATAATATCGGGGATTTTTTCTGGCTCGAGCTGTTTGCTGTAACGACGGGTCAGCACTTGGGCCATTGCGGCGTAATCGTCACCGCCGGTGATCCCTTCAATGTTGTAACGGCGATACTCTTTTTTTAGCGGGCCATCTTGGTTAAACACCACGCACGACGCCACGGTTTTTTCGCCCATGGTGTGGCTGATATCAAAACACTCCATCCGTTTGACCGGGTTTAACCCTAGCGTTTCTTGCAGCACCTTGTAGCGGTGCTGGATGGTCATGCGATGGTTTATCTTGCTGGTTAACGCTGTACGCGCATTGGTGTTGGCTAGCTTTAAGAAGCGTGCCCGCGCGCCGCGTGGTTTGCTTTGCAGTTGCACTCGCCGCCCGGCGATTTCACTCAAGGTATCTGACAGCCAGGAAAGATCGTCGCCGATGTCATCAGAAATCAAAATGTGGCTAGGAATGGTGCGCCCTTCTGCTTGGGCCAAATAAAACTGGCTGACAAAGCTAGACACCACCTCGGCAGGTTCCGTCTCCGCCGGCATTTTGGGGAAGTAGCTGCGGCTACCTAACACCTTACCTTGGCGTAAAAACAGCACATGAATACAGGCCACACCATTCTCAAGTCCAAACCCGATCACATCCAGATCTTCGTCGCTATCTTGCGAGACAAACTGCTGCTCTTGCACGCGACGCAAGGCTTGGATTTGATCGCGGTATTCGGCGGCTTTTTCGAATTGAAGCTGCTGACTGGCGGTTTCCATTTTTTCCACCAGCGAATCGATCACTTGGCGGTTTTTGCCCTGCAAGAATAACCGCGCAAAATTCACCTGCTCGGCGTACTCCTCATCACTGACCAATCCGGGCACACAAGGCCCCGCACACCGACCAATTTGGTACATCAAACAGGGACGACTGCGGTTAGCGTAAACGGAGTCTTCACATTGGCGAACGGGGAATATTTTCTGCAGCAGGTGCAGGCTTTGTCTTACTGCGCTCGCATCCGGAAACGGGCCGAAGTATTCGCCCTTTTTCTTTTTCGCACCGCGATGAACCGCCAAGCGAGGGTGGGTATGGCCGCTTAGATAAATGTAGGGGTAGGATTTATCATCGCGCAGCAACACATTGTATTTAGGCAGGTGTTGCTTGATGAGGTTGTGTTCAAGGATCAGCGCTTCGGTTTCCGTGTGAGTGACGGTGACTTCCACATTGGCGATGTTACGTACCAAGGCTTTGGTTTTTTCGCTGGAAACTTGCACTCGAAAGTAGCTGGCAAGACGCTTGCTCAGATCTTTCGCCTTACCCACATAAATGATCTCACCCGAGGCGTCCATCATGCGATAAACGCCCGGTTGGTGAGGCACCGTTTTTAAAAAGCTTTTTGAATCGAATGTGTCTGGCACTACAGAGTCTCGGTATCTAACATCCCGTGACGAATGGCGAGGTGAGTTAACTCCACATCTCCGTTAATGCCTAGCTTGCTAAACAAGCGATAGCGGTAACTATTAACGGTTTTGGGGCTTAAACTGAGCTGCTCGGAAATGTCCGTGACTTTTTGCCCTTTGGTGATCATCAGCATGATCTGCAATTCACGCTCAGACAGCTCCTTGAAAGGGTTGTCAGAAGAAGCGGAGAACTGACTAAGCGCCATTTGCTGGGCAATATCCGGGGAAATGTACCGTTGGCCACTATTGACCATGCGAATCGCATTCACCACTTCGTCTGCGCCCGCCCCTTTGGTGAGATAGCCCGCGGCACCCGCTTGCATCACCTTGGTTGGGAATGGGTTCTCAGTGTGAATCGTGAGTACGATGATCTTGGCATCCGGCGAGTAGCGAAGCAACTTACGTGTGGCTTCCAAACCCCCGATGCCCGGCATGTTCATGTCCATCAGGACAATATCGGCGTGATTTTGCCGACACCACTTGAGTGCGGCTTCACCGCTGTCGGCTTCCCCTACCACTTTAATTCCACGGACGTCTTCTAATAGACGTCGAATCCCTGTGCGAACCAGCTCGTGATCATCTACAAGGAAAACAGTGATCAATCTTGTATCTCCACTTGGTTTGGTTCGCCAACTTGTTGCTTCACCGCAACGGTTGGACGTGTCTTAACGCATATTACTTGAGTTTTACCACGGATGAAAAGGCAACAACAGGGGCGATGTGCCGAATCGCAAATTTTCATACACCAAGCTGTCAAAAAACAGTCAACCCGTCTAAATTATGGCCAACGCGGTGATATTTGCACCAAGTTGCTAGCCATAAACAGAGTAACGTCATGTTGACATGTCAGCATTTTTGAACACATCGCCCTCCTGTCCGTGATCGCGAGAGAGCTTAACCCCTTAGGCTATAGCGCCAAACACAGATACTTCATTTCGAGGTATTCATCCAAGCCCCATTGTGACCCTTCTCGGCCTAAGCCTGATTGTTTCACCCCACCAAAGGGCGCCACCGCGGTTGAAATAAGGCCAGTGTTAATCCCCACCATGCCGTACTCTAAGGCTTCTGCGACACGATGCACGCGGCTAATGTCTCGCGCATAAAAGTACGACGCCAGACCAAACTCGGTATCGTTCGCCATTGCGATAGCTTCAGCTTCATCATTAAAGGCAAACAAGGGCGCAACCGGACCAAAGGTTTCTTCTTTAGCAATCCGCATCGCCGGTGTCGCGTGTTTGATGACCGCAGGCTGAGTAAAGTTTTCCCCTAACTCTGGGCAATCGCCACCAAGCAGGATCTCGCCGCCGTGTTGCTTGGCATCGTCCAAATGTGCTTTCACTTTGTCGATCGCACCAAGATTAATCAGCGGGCCAATGTCCACCTTATCATCGGTGCCAAGACCGACACGTAATTGACTAACCGCTTTTGTGAATTTTTCTGCAAAGGCGTCATAGATACTCGATTGCACATAGATTCGATTCACACAAACGCATGTTTGTCCCGCATTGCGATATTTAGCCGCGATGGCACCTTCAACCGCTGCATCAATATCCGCATCATCAAAAACAATAAACGGCGCATTGCCCCCCAACTCCAGCGACAGCTTTTTAATGCTTGGCGCGCATTTTTCCATCAGTCGTGCGCCAATTTCCGTCGAGCCAGTGAATGAGAGCTTGCGTACCCGATCATCGCTGCAAAGCGTATCGGCAATCGGCCCAGCCGTGCCAGTGACGATGCTTAGTACCCCGGCAGGCACACCAGCACGCAGTGCCAGCTCTCCAAGCGCCAACGCCGACAACGGTGTGTCACTGGCCGGCTTCACCACCATAGTACAACCTGCCGCCAGTGCTGCCGCGGCTTTGCGGGTGATCATCGCGGCTGGAAAATTCCAAGGCGTAATCGCTGCCGTTACGCCAATCGGCTGCTTGATCACAGAGATGCGTTTTTCGGCCTGCTCAGCAGGAATGGTCGCGCCATACACCCGCTTCGCTTCTTCAGCAAACCACTGTAAAAATGACGCCGCGTATTGGATCTCTCCCGCGGCTTCTTTCAGCGGCTTGCCTTGCTCGGCGGTCATGATCGCCGCTAAGTCGTCTTTGTGTTCAAGCATCAGCTCGTACCAGCGGTACAATACTTCGGCTCGGGCTTTCGCCGTTAGCGCTCGCCACTCGGGCAAGGCCGCATCGGCGGCATCAATCGCTTGTCGTGTTTCCTCGGCGCCCATATTGGGTATGTTTGCCAAACACGCGCCATTGGCAGGATTGGTCACTGGGCGTGTTTTTTGGTTGCGGGCATCTTTCCATTGACCGTTAATCAGTGCTTGTGTCTTAAGCAGCGTCATGTCCTGCAATTGCATAATGGCTCCTTTTTTGTTCAAAGGCGTTGCGCGTTCACCCAAATCATACTGGCACCTTGCCAGCTCACGAATAGCACGGCAAGATATTCGCTGAGATCAACGACTATAAGCCAGTAAATGCACAATGTCTGCCCAAGTAGACAGCAAATAACCACAACGGCTTATAGATACCGGCGCAAACACAGCTGGCCCTTCAACAGAAAAAGGATGCTCTATGCGTATTTTTAGCCAGTTCGATAGCGGGAATATCCGCGTTCTGAATGACGACGACATCAACAATATCCAGCTTGCCATTCACCAAGACAATCAATCTGAGTTTTATCAGTGGTTCCACTTTCGCCTTGAAGCTGAGGTCAATCAGGCCCATACGCTCCATATTCAGCAGCTTGCAGGCTCTGCCTACCCTGAAGGTTGGACAGACTACCAAGCGGTTGCCTCATACGACCGTGATACCTGGTTCCGTGTCCCTACTGAATTCGACGGCGATACCTTGACCATGAAGGTGACGCCGCAACACGGCTCGATGTACTTTGCGTATTTCGCACCGTATAGCTATGAACGCCACTTGGATTTGATTCATCAAGCACAAACCTACCCACAGTGCCAATTAGAAACGCTTGGCCAAACCCTAGATGGTCGCGACATTAGCCTCTTGAAAATTCGCGCAGATTTAGGGGAATCCGCCCAACCGAAAACGCCCATTTGGCTGATTGCCCGCCAGCACCCCGGCGAGACCATGGCGGAATGGTTTATGGAAGGTTTACTCGACCGATTGCTTGACGACACGGACACCACCGCCCGTGCACTGTTGGAAAAAGCGGACTTTTACATCGTTCCTAACATGAATCCCGACGGCAGCGTACGCGGCCACTTGCGCACCAATGCCGTCGGCGCCAACTTAAACCGCGAATGGGAAACGCCAAGCCTTAAGCGTAGCCCTGAGGTGTATCATGTTCGTGCCCGTATGGAACAAACTGGGGTGAAAATGTGCCTCGATATTCACGGTGATGAGGCAATTCCGTATAACTTTGTTGCCGGTTGCGAGGGGATCCCATCTTACGATGAACGTATGGCCGATCTCGAAAACCGCTTCAAACGTGCGCTGCTTACCGTAACGCCGGAGTTTCAAGACGAGCATGGCTATGAAAAAGACGCGCCCGGTAAAGCCAATTTAACCGTAGGATCAAACTGGATTGGCGAGCGCTTTAAGTGTTTGTCGTACACGGTTGAGATGCCGTTTAAAGATCACAACGACCAACCGGATCCAGACTTTGGCTGGTCACCTGCGCGCAGCCAAGCCTTTGGTCGCGATATGCTCAGCGCCATCCTTGCGGTGGTGGATACACTGTAACGCACCCAATGTGCGCGAGACGCAAAAGCCGATGCCGCGTCATCGGCTTTTTCTATGTCTGTCATAGATTATTTCTGTTTTCGCTCGCCGGTAAAGGCTCGTAAACTAGCCACAAATCATTCGACGAGGAACAATAATGACAACCCTAACCTCACGTTGCCCTCACTGCCAAGCAATGAACCGTATTCCGAGCGAACGCGTGAACGACGCGCCCAAGTGTGGCAAGTGTCAATCAGCGCTATTAGAAGGAAAGCCCATTGAAGGCACGAGCGATAACTTTGCTGCTTTACTTAACAGCGACAAGCCCGTGGTGGTAGATTTTTGGGCCCCTTGGTGTGGACCATGTCAAAGTTTTGCACCTGCTTTTGAGGCCGTCGCCGAACAGGAAGAAGGCCGTGCGCTGTTTGTGAAAATTGACACTGAAGCGCAGCAAGCGCTGGCAGCACAATATCGCATTCGCAGCATTCCGACGCTAATGGTGTTTAAAAACGGCGAGCGCGTTGACATGATGAACGGCGCCCTGCCTCAAAATGCCTTTAGTGACTGGCTAAGCCAGCACCTTAGCTAATCGCTAACCATCCTTTCATGATGATCACGCGGCGCTACACTTTTAGCGCCGCGCCTTGTTTGACCGCGCGGATCGCCACATTGGTATTGATGTCTTTTACCATCGCCAAGGTCTGTAACTGGCGCATAAAGGCTTCATAGTGCGGTAAATCGCGCGTCACCACTTCCAGTAAATAATCATAAGTGCCAGAAATGACGTGGCCGTTGATCACTTCATCCATATCCACCAGCGCGTTTTCAAAGGTGACAATCGCCTCTTCTCGGTGATTACTCAAACTCACGTTAACGAAAAAGGTCATGTTTAGCCCAATCCGCTGGCGATTTAGGGTGACCTGATAGGACGCTATCACCCCATCGGCTTCCAGCTTTTTGATTCGTCTTGCACACGGTGAAAACGACAGTCCAACCGCATCAGCGATTTCCGCGGTGGTACGGCGCGCATCGTCTTGCAACAGCGCCAGAATCGCTTTGTCTTTACTGTCCAAATCGCTTCCTTAGTGATTTTCAACAACAAAAATATAATTAAAGATGATAAACGCTAACATAATGGCAAATCACTCTTTAATTTGCCACCAATCCCTCCTTTGACGCTGCCACACTAACTCTATTCTTGAACAAGGAAGTGACCAACCATGCCTGCCACCTCTCAACGTGTATTAGGCCTTGCCGCCATGCTTGTCACCGTGACCATTTGGGCGAGCCTGTTTATCTCATTGCGTCAGGCCAGCCAATCGGTGTTAACCAGTGGCGATGTTGCCCTACTGCGCTTTTTGCCCGCCGCTCTCCTATTTGGTTGGCTGAGCCGTCATCGGATCCGTCATATTGTCTCCGTGCCCAAACGTTATCTGTTTGCGATTGCCTTCGGTGCCGGTTTACCGTTTTATCTGCTCGCTGCCACAGGTATGCAGTTAGCCCCTGTTGCCGATGGCGCCTCGTTAATTCCGGGGATCTTGCCACTGTTTGTCTCTACCATCGCTTGGGGCGTTTATGGTGAATCACTCTCGGTGGGACGGCGATTAGGGATTGGACTTATCGTGATCGGTATCGGCGCGTTTTTATGGCATTCGCTGTTCTTCTCACCGTGGAGCGTCACCCAAGGCCATTTGATTTTGCTTGCGGCCAGTATCAGCTGGGCGTGGTTTACCATTGGCGTACGTGTGACAGGATTGAATGCCGCAGAAGCCGGAGCGGTACTCGCGATTTCGGCCGTCTTGTTGCTGCCTGTGGGCGCGATGAGCGGGCTGACCTCGTTTAACCTGCTCCAAGCGCCTGTGGGCGAGCTGGGCTACCATGTGCTGGCGCAAGGTTTGGGTGTGGGGATCATTGCCAATTACAGCTATGCATTTGCGATTCGGCGCTTAGGTGCAGAAATGAGTGCCGCAATAGGCGCATTCACGCCTGTGGTGGCCGCGCTGATCGCAATCCCTGTGTTCTCAGAAACCGTCAGTCTGCTCACCGTGGTGGCGATGGCGTTGATTGTATTCGGTGCGGTGCTCGCCAGTGAGGGGATAAAGTGGCGACGCACACAAACAAAAAGCGGCCCGCGGGCCGCTTAATCTGTGACTCGACGTAAACGCTATCCGGTTAGAGATAGTCGCCACGACGCAAGGCATCGATACGTTTTTCTAGCGGTGGGTGAGTCATAAACAACTCACTCAGCGTTTTCTTACCGTTAATACCAAATGCCATCATTGAACCTTCCAGTTTCGGCTCGTGGCTGACTTTTAAACGCTCCAGTGCTGCAATCATTTTCTGTTTGCCCACCAGCTGCGCTGAGCCTGCATCGGCGCGGAATTCGCGATGACGGCTAAACCACATGGTGAGAATGCTAGCCAGAATACCAAACACGATTTCTAGCACTGACGATACCAGGAAGTACATCATCCAGTTGCCGCCGCCTTCGCCTTCTTCGTCGCTGTTCATGCCACTGACCGCGCCAGCGATGACACGAGAGATAAAGATCACGAAGGTGTTAACTACCCCTTGCATCAAGGTCATGGTGACCATATCGCCGTTGGCAATGTGGCTGACTTCGTGCGCCAGTACCGCTTCCGCTTCATCACGGGTCATGTTTTGTAGTAACCCCGTTGATACCGCGACCACAGAGTCGTCACGTTTTGCCCCGGTGGCAAACGCGTTGATATCAGGCGAGTTATAGATCGCCACCGTTGGCATGCCAATGCCAGCACGCTGAGCCTGTTGACTGACCGTGTTCATCAACCAGTGCTCGGTTTCATTACGTGGATGTTCAATCACTTGCGCCCCTACAGAGCGAAGTGCCATGGATTTTGACATCAGCAACGAGATAATTGAGCCGCCAAAACCGAATACAGCCGCCAGTACCAACAACCCAGACAAGCTGCCCGGCTGCATGCCTGTAACCGCGTAGATGATGTTCAGCACAATGCTGAATACGATCAGTACCGCGAGGTTGGTAGCAAGAAATAATCCTATGCGTTTCATCGTGTGTCTCCGTCGCTTAAACCCAGTGTTTAGCGCTTACTTGTTGTAATGGTAAAAATAGTATGGGCATTCAAGATAAAAACAATCCTTTGATGCAATTTGTTACGAATAAAATGATTGAATCCGCCCATCGATACAGACAGCCGCATCACTCCGCTGACCAGTTAGTGTGGCACGTTATTCCCATCTGATATAGATAAAATGTGAGCTAGGCCAATTGAGAAATTTTTAAAACCAATTCAGCAACTTAAAAACAAACCTAACACATAGAGCCAGCATTTTAGACAAATCCAAGCTACTATAGACTTTAGTCGAGTTGTAATTGCGTTAAGAGGGCGCTAATTTGGCTGCAGCTGTTTAAAACTAGATAACATTTTCTCACTCATTGTTTACACCGCGATGAAGCGTCAATGAGATGAGACAAAGTGTGAAGCCCTGATCAAGAGCCGCGTCAAAACAACGCGTTATCAATGGAGTGAAACCATGGCAGAAAAAGAAAACTACCGTGTCGCTATCGACATCTTATGCTGTCATCTCGGCATGAGCTTCGACGAAGCCTGCTCAGAACTTGGGTTAGCATCGGATGACGCCAGTGCAGCGCGACAAATTGCAGAAGTCCAGCAAGGTCTAATGGGATTACTGGACGATCAAAAGTAAGCGGTCGTTGTCAGTCATTCCTGTTACAAGTCCGATTCTACATTAGCAAAAAGCCAGTTTTCACTGGCTTTTTTTGTGTCCGGCATGACTCAATGCGCCCACCGTTTAAGGCGCTAAAAGCGCACGGATATCCAGCGTTGACGCCCGTTGTGCTGGCGAGGCATCGGCAGCAAACGGCAAGTGCCCCAGACAAGGCGCATCTAAATGCGCGTCAAGATAGCGCACCATTTCGTCACTGTACTGCGCCTTAGGATCCACGGCGTTTGCCACCCATCCAGCTAACGTAAGCCCGGGTGCACGTATGGCCTCGGCGGTGAGTAAAGCATGGTTTAAACAGCCAAGCTTTATTCCCACCACCATGATCACTGGCAGTTGATGGGCAACCACCCAATCGGCAAGCGTTTCAGTCTCACTCAGTGGCACTTGCCAGCCTCCAGCCCCTTCTACCAATACTGGGCTGGCCTGCTGTTTTAAATGCGCGAGCCCATCGCTCAACACCTGGGTATCGATGGGCGTGTTGGCTAACACGGCGGCCCAGTGGGGCGAGCACGGCGTTTCTAACAACACTGGGTTGATAGAGGCATACGGCAATGCAATCGCACTGGCGCGCTGCAAAGTGACAGCGTCACTATTGAGTTGGTAGTCAGGCGCTAAATCGGCACCAGCGGCAACAGGCTTGTAGCCCACCGCTTGATAGCCCTTTGCGATAAAGGCGTGCAACAGCGCCGCCGTGGTATAGGTTTTCCCCACTTCGGTGTCGGTGCCGGTAATAAAGTAACTGTCATGCATGATGGTGAATCACTATGTAGCCAATTTGATAGGTCGCCGGTAAGGTGTTGGCGGCAAGTGCAAAACGCTGATACGCCTTTTCTACCGCACTAAACTGCGCTCTTGTCGCCAGCCCTTGCTGCCCCGCCCCTTGCGGGCGATATGTCGCGCCAATGCCTTTTAAGCTTTTCATCACCGTATGGGCATTGGCAAAAGTCAGCTGTTCGCTTTCTTGCAACACGGTCGCGTTCATCAACCCGGCGCGTTGGGTCGCCTGTTGTAACTCAGATAAGGAGATAAAGTGGTTCACCCGTGACGTGCCGCATGCTTGTTGCCACGCGCTGTCGAGTTCACACAAGGATCCGTTGAGCAGTGTTGAAACAAGAATTTGCCCACCGGGTTTGACGACCCGACGCAGCTCCGCCAATGGCACATGCAAATCGTCGCACCATTGCAGCGCTAACGAGCTAAATGCCAGATCAACGCTGTTATCAGCCAGCGGTAAATGCTCCGCATCTGCTTGTACGCCTAGCATGGCGTCGCCGCAGCGCGCTTTTGCCGTTGCAAGCATAGGAGCGCTGAGATCCAGTCCAATCACTGTTTTAGCGTGAGTCATCCACTGCTGGGTGAAATAGCCGGTGCCACAACCGACATCTAAGACGGTACTGAGATGGATAGCTTTTTGCTCTGACTCAGCCAATGCCATTAACCGATGGCCGACACGGCGCTGCAGCGTCGCACTGTCGTCATAATGGGGCGCGGCTCGGCCAAACGCTCGAGCAATCGCTTGTTTATCGGCGACGGTCATGCTGTCACCCCACACGCTTTGTCGCTCGCTAATACCGGCTTCAGCGCCTCAATCAGTGCGGTGATATCTGTTTTTTGATGTTGCGCGGACAGGCTGATCCGCAGACGTGCGGTGTTGGCAGGCACAGTCGGTGGCCGAATCGCCCCCACCCGAATATGCGCCTTCATCAAAGCGTGATTCACCTGCTGTAACGCGGCCAAATCGCCGATAATCAGCGGCTTGATCGGGCTAGGCGTCGCCAGCAATTGCGGGAAGGACTTCGTATTTAAAGCATGGGGTTCGAAAGCAGTAGACGTCTCTAACCAATCGTGGAGGCCTTGCGCTAGCTGTTCAGTATGGGCGCTGAGTGTTTCTCGCCGCCAGTGCTCTGTTCGTGCTAGCCTAATCGCATCCTCAATGAGTGCCGCTTGCGCAGGTGGCATAGCCGTCGAGTACACATAATGGCGAGCGAACTGGCGTAAATAGTCAATGATGGAGGGAGAAGCCAGCACTGCCGCCCCCGCCACGCCCAGGGCTTTTCCAAACGTCACGATTAAAATATCCGGCCGCGCGCCACGACTGATACTGCCCTCGCCTTCTTGCCCTAACACGCCAATCCCATGCGCATCATCCAGTGCCCAGAGCGCCCCCGATTGGTTGGCAAGCGTGGCAAGGCTGTCGGTTGGGGAGGTATCTCCATCCATGCTGAACACCCCTTCCGAGACAATCAGCGATGCGGAAGGCTGGGTTTGCTTCGCGAGCAGTTGGCGAAGGTGTGCCATGTCGTTATGACGAAACCGCCGCTGCGTGGCAGGGCTCAATACGCCGGCCTCAATCAAGGAGGCGTGGTTGAGTTTATCTTGAAACAAGGCATCGTCTTTACCTAACAGCGTAAACAGTAACGCCTGATTGGCAGCAAAACCACTGTTAAACAGTATCGCTTGCGGGTAACCCAGCCAGTCACACAGCTGATCACAAAGGGATTGATGCGCTGCGGTAAAACCAGATACTACCGGCGACGCCGTTGCACCCACGCCCCAGCGTTCAAGGTGCTGCTGCGCCTTTTTGACCAGCCGCGGGTCTTGCGCGAGGCCTAAATAATCATTACCCGCAAAGTTGCGCCATGACTCGGCGACGGCATTGTCTCCATTTTGCCGCCATAGGCCTTGTTGCTGACGTGCGGCCAGCTCATCCTGATAACGGCGGGTCAGCGCTGATGTTGTGTCAGTCATGGTGCTTAGACACTGGCGTCGTAGAACAAATCGCCCTCTTGCGGGCGCGATGCCACTCGCTCGGCCACTTGCTCAAGTAAGTCGTGCTCAGTGACTTGATCGGGCTTTTGGCTGACCGCTTCGCGATTAATACCCAGCTTTTTAAATAGCTGCATGTCCGCGTCTTCGTCAGGGTTTGGTGTGGTCAACAGCTTGCAGCCGTAGAATATCGAGTTGGCGCCAGCCATAAAGCACAAGGTTTGCATTTGCTCGTTCATGTCTTCGCGCCCGGCAGACAGCCGCACTGCCGATTTGGGCATCATGATCCGCGCCACCGCGATAATGCGGACAAAATCGAACGGGTCAACGTCATCGACGTTCTCAAGCGGTGTGCCTTTTACTTTGACCAGCATGTTAATCGGCACGCTTTCTGGGTGAGCCGGCATATTGGCCAGCTCAACCAGCAAACCTGCGCGATCGCGCGCACTTTCACCCAGCCCAATAATGCCGCCGGAACATACCTTCATTCCCGCGTCTCGTACATTAGATAAGGTATCAAGGCGTTCTTGATACGTCCGCGTGGTGATGATGTTGCCGTAAAACTCGGGCGAGGTATCGAGATTATGGTTGTAGTAATCCAAACCCGCCTCCGACAAGGTCTTGGCTTGCTCTGCATCCAACATGCCCAGCGTCATGCAGGTTTCCAACCCTAAGCCTTTTACGCCTTGGATCATATCGAGCAAATATGGCATATCGCGTTGCTTGGGGTTTTTCCACGCCGCCCCCATGCAAAAGCGCGTCGCGCCTGAGGCTTTGGCTTTCTCCGCCGCTTCGAGCACGCGTTCCACTTCCATTAAGCGCTCTTTCTCAACATCGGTGCGATACCGCGCACTTTGCGGGCAATATTTGCAATCTTCTGGACACGCGCCGGTTTTGATCGATAACAGCGTGCTGACTTGCACTTGGTTGGCAGGATGGTATTCACGATGTACCTGCTGCGCTTCAAACAGCAAATCCATAAAAGGTTTATCGAACAATGCTTGCACTTCCTGTGCGGTCCAGTTGTGTCTTATTTCCACGCGGTTTTCCCCGTTGTTGTCGTTTTAATGCTTGGCTAGTCTACCCACAGACGCTAACCTGTCAACACAACAAGATCACGCTGGTTTACATTTGATTTATTTATGAGCATTAACACCCATTTTGACCGTGAACATATCTGGCATCCCTACACTTCAACGCTCGACCCTTTGCCTTGCTTACCTGTCTCACACGCAAGCGGCGCCGAGCTACACCTTGAAGATGGCACTGTTCTGATTGATGGCATGTCATCATGGTGGGCAGCGATTCACGGCTATAACCACCCTGCTTTAAACGCTGCGGCGCATCAGCAAATTGATAAAATGTCGCATGTGATGTTTGGCGGTCTCACCCACCAGCCCGCGGTCTCGCTTTGTGAGCGCTTGGTCACGCATTCACCCGCGCCACTCACGCAAGTCTTTTTGGCCGATTCAGGCTCTGTGTCAGTAGAAGTGGCGCTTAAAATGGCGATGCAATATTGGCAGGGACGCGGCGAGTCGCGCGCACAGTTTTTGACCTTACGTCATGGCTATCATGGCGACACGTTCGCGGCCATGTCGGTGACGGACCCTGATAATTCGATGCACAAACTCTACAAAGGGTTTCTGCCCCAGCATCATTTTGTGCCGTCGCCACAAAGCCGCTTTGACGGTGAGTGGAACCCTAACGACATACAGCCCATGCGCGAAGCACTCGCCGCGCATCACGGCCAACTGGCCGCGGTGATCTTAGAGCCGATTGTGCAAGGCGCAGGCGGTATGCGCTTTTATCATCCCGAATACCTGCGTCAAGTGCGCGCTTTGTGCGATGAATTTGATGTACTGCTGATTGTGGATGAAATTGCCACCGGATTTGGCCGCACCGGTAAACTATTTGCCTGCGACCACGCGGGGATCAGCCCAGATATACTCTGCGTCGGTAAAGCACTGACCGGCGGCTACATGACCTTGGCCGCCACGCTCACTACCCGACATGTGGCCGATACCGTCTGCAGCAGTGATGCAGGCTGTTTTATGCACGGTCCTACCTTTATGGGCAACCCTCTCGCCTGCTCCGTGGCCTGCGCCAGCATTGATACCTTGCTAGAAAGTGACTGGCCGCAGACGGTTGCGCACATCGAGCAACAGCTGAAAACTGGCTTAGCACCTGCTCGCGCATTGGAATGTGTGGCGGACGTGCGTGTGCTTGGCGCAATTGGCGTGATAGAGTTGACCGACCCGGTGAACCTGGCCGATATTCAGCCTTTAATGACCGCCCAAGGTATTTGGGTTCGTCCGTTCGGAAAATTGGTTTATGTGATGCCACCCTATTGCATCCGCGACGACCAACTCCACCAACTCACCCAAGGGATGATCACCGCAATTAAGCAGTTTTTTGGTGAGTAGATAGGGTCGAACACGCCCCGTTAGAGACGGGGCGGCATCTAATGCCGATGTATACTGGCACGAATTTCTTCGCTTGATTAAAGAAAACGTCAACCAAAGTTCTTGCACACACTTCACAAATTAGCCATAGCTAACGTAACCATGACAACAACCCTATCCATATTTCTGGCCTGTTGCGTAGAATGCTGCGTCATGATCATTTACTGGCGGACAGAAAGAAAGGTGGCTTACAAATTAGTGCGATTGACCGAGCTTATGGCGTATGAGTTTAGTCAAGTAGAGGGCGATATCAGCTCGCTGAGCGAGCGTGACGTCAGCAGTATCATCCCTGATGGCGTGAGCTTTTCTCAGTTTAAGGAAAAGCTTGATAGCGGTGAGTATGTATTACTGACCGATGCGCCGAAGCAATCAGCGATGGTGCATGATAGCGTTAACAAGATATGGTCCGTTGCTCCGAGCACTAACACAACGCTTTCGCCACAAGCCCAATCGGCTCTTTCTGCTAGAGCGAATCAATCTGGGAATGTTGCAGCGGGAGCGACTGGTTCGGGTAGCGCGAATGACAGCTCGCAAGCTGCGACAACAAATATCGAAGATACCTATGTCCCTGAGCCAGTAAAGCCTGACCGTTCAGACGTGCCGCCAGCCTTGAAATATGAGTACTGCTTTGAGATTGCAGCCTCTGACGACACGTTTCGTAAGGCGGTAGGCTGTACTTTTCAATTAGCGAAAACTGAGCAAGAAGGCATGATTGGCCAGTGGCAAACTAAGCCTACCGAACACGGTACTAAGTACACCGCTTACGCCGCATTTGATGAGCCTAAAAAGCTAGTGGCTAAAATCTCTGCCGACACCATGGGAGTGAGTGTTCCTGACCACGTAGTGATGAAGCCTGAAGGCTCCGCTGTGGTCCGAGAAGCCTTCATTCCGGTGACACCCTCTATTCAGTTAGGTGAACGGCTCGGTTTACCCACCGAGGG
Organism: Salinivibrio sp. SS2; assembly: GCF_001722075.1. Taxonomy (NCBI): domain Bacteria; kingdom Pseudomonadati; phylum Pseudomonadota; class Gammaproteobacteria; order Vibrionales; family Vibrionaceae; genus Salinivibrio; species Salinivibrio sp. SS2. The sequence continues at coordinate 16,221 of NZ_MEBP01000133.1, forward strand.
ATATTATTATCACTTCAACCAAAAGCGCCTTGTTCAAGAATATAAGCTGTTAGGCAATGGCAAGTGGCAGTTTTATGCCACGCGTTCTACCCATGAAAAACTCAATCATGACCAAGGCCTTAACAAGCACCAGAGTGCTATCTTGGTTTATTGGAAATTGGGTGGAAAAAACGTCGAGGACCAACACCTCGTCTATCTCAAAGAAGCAATTACCCGTGAAGAGCTCGATAATTTAGATGATGAATGGCTAGCAGAAAACGGCGTAAAGCTATCTATCAGCGATTTGCTCGCCGCCCCTAAGCAAGCCGTTGCGAATCGAGACGACTCACCGGCAGAGTCGGATGGCGTTGTTTCCTAAATCATTGAACTTATCACTCTAGCGGCGATCAGATCATCAACGCCTCAAAAC
>NZ_MEBP01000134.1:0-26219 GCF_001722075.1 Salinivibrio sp. SS2
TGCATGAGCCGTATACGAGGTCCGTATGTACGGTTCTGTGAGAGGGATGAGGCGGCAACGCCTCACCCTACTCGATGTGTGTTTAATGGCTTAACCTAGCGGGGTGAACATACGTCTCAGTATCAGGCCTGAATCGGGATCTTGAATACAGAGCGCTTCGCTTAAGGAATACGGACGAGCCGCGTTCATACTCACATCGGGACGTTTGCTCTTTCTATCCACTTGCCTCTAATAATCGGCCGTTAAAAGAGTCGTTGGAGACGATGTATTCCGCATTGCGAATCAGCTCGTCATCCATTCCACCGCTTGCGCGGTTCAATGTGCGCCCGCGAGGAACAATACCGCCAACGCGGATTTTGAGCCCAGACAATTCTTTGGCCCACCGCTGAGTGAGCCCTCCAATCATGGCATTGGCGACGGTATCTGGGGTTAAATGATGGCCGGCAACATTAATAATCACACCGGGGCGTCCTCGCTGCTGCATACAAACGGCGGCGCGTTGCACGACGACATAATAATGCGAGGTGGAATCGGCGACCGTTTGCGGCATATCAACCAAGTTTCCATTATCCAAAAGGCTAGGCAGTATATCGCCTTGCCAATGATTGATGAGCACATCAATACCACCAAACAGTGTGACGATTTGAGCAAAGGCATCATTGATGGATTGAGGCTGATAATCGGCTAAACAGATCGGCTGGATCCGGCCGGGATAATCTCGGCACTGATCGGCGCTTAGGCGTAGCGTCGGCCACTCGGTATCAAGCAGTACGACATCGGCACCTAATGAGCAAAAATGTTCAGCCATGGCACGCCCGGATGGCGAGCCGCCTGCTGTGATGACGACCACCGCGTTATCTATCTTCATGGTCATTTCCTCAATCACATCAACCCTTTACGAAAAATCACTTTCTCTACAATATGTTACGAATTTCATTCACGAGAAAGTGACAACTTACCCCCAGCTTGTTCAAGCGTGGGAAGTTAATACTGGTACAGAAATACGCGGGGTGCGCAAAAAATGTTCAAAACAAGTGGGTAAATTGGGGATCGATTGCTCGGAATATATAGAGGATCACATTTTGGAAAAGGATCGCTATTTATCGTCGGGATCGACTTGCGATCTTGGTGGTTATGCGCTCACACGCATTTTGTCTTGGCAGTGTGCGGTGGTGAGATTTTCATACAAGGTCGTCGGGTTGAGTGAGAGTCGTGCTGACTCGCTATCTGCCAATTTACGACGCTGGTGGCCAGATAAATTGTGATAGACCGCCTCATCAAAGCCGTGAGTGCCTTGGGGCGGGTAGTGCATGGCAGCAGGTGCGAGCTGAAAGCGCAGATGTGCACTGGCAATCCCGCCACGGTGAAAGGCATCAGCTTGCGCACCAGCACGAACGTAATCCTCTTCATTACTGGCAGACAACGGCTGAGGTGGGGCAAGCTGAAATTGACGACGTAAAACCTCGTCATTAATGGTCTTTTCGTCAAGCGGTGAGAGTGGCGTTGACTCATTGGCATCACCGGACATCAGGGCGAGCATCAACGCAAAATCAGAGCGACGTCCTTGCGTCACTGCATGATTCAGATTGTCTCCAAACTGCACATCACTGATGATGCGTGCTTTGTCGATGGTGTGCACTGTCACTGTGGGCGCCTTACCTTAAGTATCAAACCAATGCGTCGGTTACTTTGGTTATCGGCAAGGCGCAGAGAACTTTAGCTTTTTTTCGCCGATTGAGCGTTTTAGGGCGATATAACCTTTTAGCTGACTTTCGCTAACCGCGGCTTCAGGGGCTGAGTTTGTTGGCCGGCAAAGTGACGCATGGAAAACGCAACGCGCGCTTCGGGTAACGGTGGATAGCGACATGGCGGTAAAGACTCGATCAACCTTAGTCGGGGTAACAAGCCACAGCCATTGGCGATTTGAATCGCAAGCCCGGGGCGGGCATTTAACTCCAACACCATTGGGCCTTTGTCTTTATCAAGCACCATATCGGTGCCCATGTAACCTAGCCCAGTCATCTCCCACGCACTGGCGGCAAGGGTGAGCAATTGCTGCCAATGTGGGACCCTAAGCGTATACAAGTCTTGGTGCGTATCAGGGTGGTGAGTGATGGGGCTGTTAAATTGCACCGCTTTTAATGCATGACCGGTCGCAAGATCCAGCCCAACCCCAACCGCGCCTTGGTGCAGGTTAGCCTTACCGTCTGACGCCGAGGTTGAGAGACGCATCATCGCCATCACAGGATAGCCTTGAAACACAATCACACGAATATCAGGCACGCCTTCATAACTAAAGCCGCTAAAGCTGTCATCGAACGCGATTAAGTTCTCGACCACCGCCACATCGGCTTTACCGCCGAGGGAAAACAAGCCCGCCAATGTGTTGGTAATATGGCGCTCTACATCGTCATGACTGACTTCTTTGCCGGAGGCTTTAAAATAGCGCCCTTGGTGATTTTGCGTGATCACCATGATCCCTTTACCGCCAGAGCCTTGGGCCGGTTTAATCACAAAGCCCGGCCAGTTTGCGACCATGGCGTGAATGCGTTTAACATCCGCTTGGCTATCAATCACACCAATCAAGTCCGGCACCGTCGCGCCGGCTTGTTGTGCAATCAGTTTGGTTTTGAGCTTATCATCCACCAGTGGATACAAGCGTCTATCGTTGTAGCGACCAATATAACGAATATTACGTTGGTTCATGCCCATCACGCCCGCTTCATTGAGACGAAAGGGCGACGCCAGTTTAGCGAGGAGTGTTCGCATCATCACCTCCCGAGGTGGGCGCAAGGCCGAGACTTTTTTCATTAGCAGCAAGTGGGCGGAAGCGCTTCAGCTCAGAGAGGCGATAGCCCGTGTAGTTACCCAGCATTAAGATCAGGGCCAGAATCACTAACTGCACACCAATGAAGTTAAAGGTCAGATGGCGAACTAACTCATTGGTCATCGCGAGATAGACCAGCACTGCGGTGAGAAGAGAGCCGCCTCCTTGAACAACCACCTCTTTGGCGCCTTCTTCTTCCCATAGAATGGACATCCGTTCTATGGTCCATGACAAGATGATCATTGGGAAGAAGGTAATGGTCAGTCCTTCGATTAAGCCGATGTGGAACGCAATCACACTGAACACGGCGATAATCAAAATCACGGTAATAATCACCGCGGAGATTCGCGCCACCAGCAATAGATTGAGCCGGGAGAGATAACTTCGGATCACCAAGCCCGTGCCAACAATCAGCACAAAGCCAACAATGCCGGTGATTAATTGGGTTTGCACAAACGCGACTGCAATCAATACTGGCATAAAGGTGCCAGAGGTTTTTAAGCCAACAATGACCCGTAAGAACACCACGATCAGCGCACCAATTGGGATAAGCATGATGGTTTTGAACATCGCTTGCTCTTCAATCGGCAAGCTATGGATCGAAAAGTTGAGCAGATCGTCGGCGTTCACTTTGGCGGTGGTCGCCTGTTGCGGGCTGATATCCTGAGAAATGATCGAGAAGTTGACGTGACTGTGCTCGCCACCTGTCACTTCAAGCAAAGGACCGCCCCGTTGGTTCCATAGGAGAACGTCGTCTCGATGGCCATTTTGTCCGGTGGTGAGATCGAATAAATGCCACTGTGTGTCTTGCCATACTTGGATCATCGGCGAGATGCTTTGGCGACGACGGCCGTCTTCTAACTTCAATCCACCCACAATGCGGGCATGGATCCCTTCTAGCGCCAATGTCTTTTGAACCGCATCTGGCTTATCGAAGGCGTTAAGCAACAATGCCGCGTTTTGGCTGTCGGTGCTGTTAAATTGTTTGATTAGCTCTCTGGTCAGGGTGATGTTATCCGCCGAACGAGAGCGAGCACGGTCGAGTAAGGCGAGCGCAGCGTTTTTAGCCGCATTGTCCATCACTGGGGCTGCAACAGTGTCGTGCTCCGGTGGCGTCATGGTATAGCGGGCACTGTCATCCACCAGCATTTGGTTTTTGAAATAAAGGGTTTGTTCGCCGGTGGCGGTGCGCGTTGACCATTGCGCTTGGCGACCATAGTCGGTATCAAGCAAAGAAAACCCATAGCCTGATGACGAGGTGCTTTCGTCAATCAGAGTCAGGCCGGGTTGGCTATCGGGGGCGGCAAGATTCACCTTCACCGGCCCACCGGTGGCATCAAAATTGATGCGCGCTTCAATCTGCCACACTTGGCGAGTTTCATCAGCGAGCCATGGCACGCCGTAAACCATATGACGGTATGCGCTTAACGCGATACCTGCCAAGATCAGAAAACCGATTAAAAAGTAAAATGGAACACGTGAAACCATAAGGTGACCTATTTTTGGTTAGCGTCGTTACTGCTAGCGTCCGGTTGCGTTTCAGGCTCGTACTTGGGGTGAATATGTTCTTGGCTGACATCGACCACCGCGAGATCTTTGAAGAACTCTCGGCCCAGTAGGACGGGATATTCCATGTTGGTGCGATCAGCGAGCGTAAATTGGGTTTTTTCGTGGATACTGCCGACACGGATCCAAGCTTCCACAACTGGACGGCGATCGGTTTTATCGGTGGAAGATTGGCGAATACGCACCCAGCGCTTCACCGGCATTTCCATAAACACGGGTTCGTCGTTATTTTCGCTGTGATTGACGTTAAACTTTACCCAAGTATCACCATCGCGCTCAAATTCTTGAATATCCACAGCATTCAATGAAGATGTTTCGGCGCCGGTGTCAACGCGAGCTTGGAATGTGCTTTCTACCGCGTCAAACCATACCCATTCACGGGCACCCAATAAGACTTTATCGTCGTTGACCGGGACACGAACCACTTTCTCTTTCACCTTTACTTCCGGTTTGGCATCCGCCATGTTGGCGTACACTTTCGCTTGGGTACGCTGCATCACTTTCAGTTGGCTTTCGATCGCACTGACTTTGTCAGACAGACGAGAAAGCGCATCATCATGATTCGATAATGACGTGGATAGAGTTTGCTGTTGCTGATTGGTTTGTGCGGCAACATGGTCAATTTTGTCCAATGTTTCTTGGTGTTGGTGCTGTGAGGTGAGGGTACAACCTGACATCGTTAACAAGAGCGCACTAATCAGTGAGCAGCGAAATAACATCATAATCTCCAACCGGTGCAAAAATGGCTCAGTCACGCCTCAGTCAGGCGCCGAACGGTGAGCGCAAATTCTAATCGATGCGGCGAAGATGGGTAGAGGGATTCTGTCAAAAGTTAGTCAGGATTGACTGAGTGATGGTTTTATCGACGTTTTCTGTCACTTTTTGCCCGTTATCTTTTTGATCTGGATAGAAAATATGGCGTGAACGGGGAAGAAAGTCGAGGCGGTTAAATAATGTTCTGCTTGCTGAACGTCAAGCCAACGTGCGCCCCTTGTCAAACCAAGAGGCGCGCAATCATTAATCAGGGTTACGTGCGACCAAAATGGCACGTTTAGGGGCGGGATAGCCTTCTACCGTAAGATGCGGATTGGCAGGGTCAAGGTAATCGGGCAGTGAATTATGGGTCATCCACTCGGTGCTGCGTTGTTCGTCAGTGGTAGTAACACACTCATCAACAATCCGAACGTCTACGAAACCGACCTTTTCGAGCCAGACTTTCAGTGCACGTGCTGAGGGGAAGAAATACACATTACGCATTTGCGCATAGCGGTCAGTTGGAACCAACACCGCGTTTTCATCGCCGTCGATCACTAAGGTTTCCAACACCAGCTCGCCATCTTTACGCAATTGATCTTTAAGTTGCATCAGATGATCGAGCGGGGAGCGGCGGTGATATAACACACCCATACTAAACACGGTGTCGAATGCACGCAGCGCCGGCAGTTTTTCGATCCCTAAAGGCAAAAGGTGAGCACGTTGGTCGTTGCCCATCAAGCGGCGGATGGCATCGAACTGCATCAAGAAAAGCTCTGATGGGTCAATACCGACGGTCAGCGCAGCGCCTTCTCCCAACATACGCCACATGTGATAGCCATTACCACAACCAACATCCAAGATGTAACGGCCTTTGAGTGGCGAAATATGAGGAAGCACACGATCCCATTTCCAGTCGGATCGCCATTCGGTATCAATATCAATGCCATGCACCTGATACGGGCCTTTGCGCCACGGATGGAAGCTGCGCAATAGGTTTTCGAGCTTTTTGCGTTCACCGGACGGTAGGCTTTGGTCATCGCCAATACGCACCGCGTCTTTCAGCTCAACCGTCTCGGGCGCGGTAGTTGGGATCTTATTAAGTACCTTAATCCACTTCGGCATATCGCCATGCGGCTGGGTTTGCCACTCCGCTAATTGGGCCGGGAGAACCTCCAACCAGTGGCTTAGACGGTTTTTGGCAATAAGCTGATAGAAGTCAGAAAAATCAAACATGAAACTACTCGTACCGGTTGGCTTACTTGATGGCTAGCATAGAGCCGAAGTTAAAACACTGGAACCACATGGCAACACTACTAAAACCGATATCACTTAATCGGGCTTTGTGGGTGCCAATGCTGTCTGGACGCATGACGTTTTCAAGGGCGCTACGCTTTTGGCTAATTTCCAGCTCGCTGTATCCATTGGCACGTTTAAAGTCGTGGTGTAGGTCAATCAAAAGCTCGTTGGCGGTGTCATCATCAAAGCAGTACTTTTCCGATAAAATCAGGATGCCACCGGGATTAAGTCCTTGGTAAATTTTGCTTAACAAGGCTTGGCGGTCGTCAGGACTTAAAAATTGCAGGGTAAAGTTGAGCACAACCATAGACGCATTTTGGATCTCGATATCTCGAATATCCGCTTCTGTGACCTCTACGTCAGCAGCACCACGGTATGCGTTCACATGGAGACGACAGCGTTCGACCATCGCCGAGGAGTTATCTACCGCGATAATCTGGCAGCTTGCGTGTTCGATATGGCGACGCATCGATAAGGTGGCCGCGCCCAATGAACAACCCAAATCGTAGATATTGGTATTTGGCTTGGCAAAACGCTGTGCCAACATCCCAATCGCCGAAATGATATTGCTATAACCCGGTACGGATCGTTGAATCATATCCGGAAAGACTTCGGCGACGTTCGCGTCGAAGGTAAAATCACCCAGTTTTTCAATGGGCGCCGCGAAAATTTTATCCTGATTAGCCATGAGAGCCCCTACAAATCAGCCAATGCTCAGCAGTAAAAGCGGCGTATTGTAGTGAATTTTTCCCCGTCTGTCTTTATTCTGCCTTGCCATTGTCCCTAGGTGATTACAGCAGCGAGAACTGCTGTGACTGTGCCGCGCGTTGCACACTGGCGAGAGGGGTTGATAATTCAAGGCGTTGGTAGAGCGCTGCGGCAAGCGCAGGAGCATGATCATTATCTGAAGTGTGGATCATTAAATAAGGTGTTTTCCCTTCATTCATCCAGTGCTGCAATTTGGCGATCCACGGCGTAAAGAACGCGGCATTTTCATCGAGAGAGGGGTGACCGATAAAGCGCACCATGGGCGCTTCATGGGTGGCGATAGCATGAACCGGTACGCGTGGCTTTTTCTGTTGGGCGTCAATAATCGCCGGCGAGTCCGGTTTGGCGGCGAACACGGGGCGGCTGTCCATGATCACCCGATTCGCTTTCTGTTCGAGTAGAAGGCGATTCAATTGACGCTCGGCGTCGCCTTTGGCAAAAAATGCTGGGTGACGGACTTCCACGCCAACCGAAAAATCCGCGGGTAGTTGCTGTAAGAAAGTAGCCAATGCCGGCAAGCCTTCGGGACCAAAACGGGCAGGGAGTTGGATGGTCCATTGCCCCACCTTTTCATGGAGCGGTGCCATCAGAGTGATGAAATCTTGCGTCAATGTCTGTGCATGGCGCAACTGGCACTGATGGGTAATGGTTTGCGGAAATTTAAAAGTAAACCGAAACGCATCCGGCGTGGCCGCGGCCCAATTGGCAACTGACGAGCTCGAGGGTGAGGCATAAAAGGTCGTATTGCCTTCAACCGTATTAAACACCTCCGCATAGCGCGCTAAACGATCAGCCGTTTTGGTGCCCGGAGGATAAAAGTGATGTTGCCAGCTGGGGTGGGACCACTGTGTCAGCCCAAGGCGTAGGGGCGGTACGGAAACGTGATTTAACGTTAGGGACATGGCTTGGCTTTTATCGGTCAATCGAGATGGTGATAGCCTAATCGGAAGTGCGCCAAAAAACCATTCATCGGCCAAACAGAATAAAAAAGCGCGATCGCTTTACCAAGGGAGGGGCTTTTCCTTTATAATGGCAGGTCTTTGACAGTAACGGCACCAATGGGGGCGTACCGTCAGGTACGACAGACGCTGTTACCCGAATTCCCCTCAGTATTTGGCAGGCTTGTGCCCAAGGGGGCAAGCGGAATAATCAGAATCAGATCAGGAATACTCTATGCGCACCCAATATTGTGGTCACCTGAATAAAGCCCATGTCGGGCAAGAAGTAAGTCTTTGTGGTTGGGTTAACCGTCGTCGTGATTTGGGCGGATTGATTTTTATCGATATGCGAGACCGTGAAGGGCTCGTACAGGTCGTGATCGATCCTGATATGGGTGACGTTTACGAGCAAGCGAACAAGCTACGTAACGAATTCTGTATCCAAATTCGCGGTGAAGTGCGTGCGCGTCCAGACAGCCAAATCAACCGTGATATGGCGACCGGTGAAGTTGAAGTGGTGGCAACTGGGTTAGACATTATCAACCGCAGTGCCCCGTTACCGATCGACTTTAACCAATTCATCTCTGAAGAACAGCGTTTGAAGTACCGCTATCTTGACCTGCGTCGTCCAGAAATGAGTGACCGCATCAAATTGCGTGCGAAAGCGACCAGCTTTGTCCGTCGTTTCTTGGACAGCAATGATTTTTTGGATATCGAAACGCCGGTATTGACCAAAGCAACGCCAGAAGGCGCGCGTGATTACTTGGTTCCTAGCCGTGTGCACAAAGGCAGCTTCTATGCCTTGCCTCAATCGCCTCAGCTGTTTAAGCAGTTGTTGATGATGTCTGGCTTTGACCGTTACTACCAAATCGTGAAGTGCTTCCGTGATGAAGACTTGCGCGCTGACCGTCAGCCAGAATTTACCCAGATCGATATCGAAACCTCGTTCATGAGCGCCGAGCAAGTGCGCGAAGTGACCGAGAACATGATCCGTGAAATGTGGCAATCGCTGCTTGACGTCGACTTGGGTGCTTTCCCAATCATGAAATATGAAGAAGCGATGCGTCGCTTTGGCTCTGACAAACCGGATCTGCGTAACCCGCTTGAAATCGTCGATGTGGCGGATCTGGTCAAAGACGTTGAATTTAAAGTCTTCTCAGGCCCGGCCAACGATGAAAAAGGCCGCGTTGCCGTCATCCGTGTACCGGGCGGTGCCAGCCTGTCTCGCAAGCAAATTGACGAATACACCAAGTTTGTGGGTATCTATGGCGCCAAAGGGCTTGCATGGCTGAAAGTCAATGACCGTGACGCGGGCTTGGACGGTGTTCAGTCACCGGTAGCGAAATTCCTTAATGCGGACGTGGTTGAAGGGATCCTTTCACGTACTGAAGCACAAACCGGTGATATCATCCTGTTTGGTTCAGATAAAAAGTCGGTAGTCACCGAAGCGTTGGGCGCATTGCGCGTGAAGCTTGGTCTGGATCTCGAACTGACAGACACCCAAGCATGGGCACCGCTGTGGGTGGTTGACTTCCCAATGTTTGAGGAAGACGACGAAGGTAACCTTCATGCAATGCACCACCCATTCACCGCGCCAACTGACGTGACCCCAGAAGCGCTGAAAGCGAATCCGGCAGCGGCGAACTCGAATGCTTACGACATGGTTATCAATGGCTATGAAGTGGGTGGCGGCTCGGTGCGTATCCACAACCCAGAGATGCAAGCGGCAGTATTCGAAATCCTTGGTATTGGCGAACAAGAGCAGCGCGAGAAGTTTGGCTTCTTGCTGGATGCACTGAAATTTGGTACCCCACCACACGCAGGTTTGGCGTTTGGTATGGACCGTTTGGTGATGTTGCTATCTGGCACTGAAAACATTCGTGACGTGATTGCTTTCCCGAAAACCACGGCAGCGGCGTGTTTGATGACAGATGCACCTAGCATTGCTAACGAAGCAGCGCTTGAAGAACTGGCGCTTAGCATTACTGCGGCGGCGGAACAAAGCGAGTAACGTCATCCAGAGACGATAAGTCCGATCACGGGCAACAGCGTTTGCCCGTTGACCCCATGATTAAGAGCGATGCCTATCTCGCGGTATGGCCTTAGCATGCGGGTATTTTCATCAACGCGCCTCCGACTGCAAAGCCAAGGCGCGTTTTTTCTTATTACTCCTTTCACGTGAGGGGAGCGCAAAAAACGGAGAGTCGATATGGCAGGTCACAGTAAGTGGTCGAACATTAAACACCGTAAAGCCGCTCAAGACGCGAAGCGCGGTAAGATTTTCACCAAACTAATCCGAGAAATTGTGGTGGCAACCAAAGAAGGTGGCCCCGAAGCAGAAACCAATCCTCGCCTGCGTGCCGCGGTGGATAAAGCGCTGTCTAACAATATGACCCGTGACACCATCAATCGTGCGATTTCGCGTGGAGCGGGCGGTGATGGCGACGACAACATGGAAACGGTGATCTACGAAGGCTACGGTCCGGCAGGGACGGCGGTGATGGTAGAATGCATGACTGACAACCGTAACCGTACCGTGTCTGGTGTGCGTCACGCATTCTCAAAATCAGGTGGTAATCTGGGTACAGATGGTTCAGTGAGCTTCTTATTCGAGAAAAAAGGCGTGATCACCTACGCTTCAGGGCTTGACGAAGATGCGGTGATGGAAGCTGCATTGGAAGGGGGAGCCGATGATGTGGTGACTTACGACGATGGCTCGATGGATGTCTACACCACGCCAAATGATTTCGGCAATGTAAAAGATGCCTTGGACAAAGCGGGTTTCGAGGCAGAGCGTGCTGAAGTCACACAAGTGCCGTCGACCAAAGCGGAGCTGGATGCGGACACCGCCCCTAAGCTACTGCGTCTTATCGATATGCTAGAAGACCTTGACGATGTGCAAGAAGTCTACCATAACGGTGATATCTCCGACGAAGTGGCAGCGAGCTTAAGTTAAATGGCAATCATACTGGGCATTGACCCAGGTTCGCGGATCACCGGCTACGGCGTGATCCGCCAACAAGGCCGGCATTTGGAGTACCTTGGCAGCGGCTGTATTCGTACCGACAGTGAGGATTTACCCGGCCGGCTCAAGCAAATTTATGCGGGGGTGAGTGAAGTGATCACCCAATTTCAGCCGGATAACTTTGCGATTGAGCAAGTGTTTATGGCGCGTAATGCCGACTCCGCGCTGAAGCTGGGTCAAGCTCGCGGTAGTGCCATTGTCGCTGCCGTGAATGCAAACTTACCGGTGTCAGAATATGCGGCCCGTTTGATCAAACAAGCCGTCGTGGGGAAAGGCAGTGCGGATAAAAAGCAGGTGCAGCACATGGTCACCCATATGTTGAAACTCAATGCTACTCCACAAGCCGATGCTGCCGATGCGCTTGCCGTGGCGATTTGTCATGCGCATACCTATCACACCATGATAGCGATGGCGGGCAAAGCCAGCTCTGCGCGTCGCGGGCGGTATCGTTGATTCCCTGACGTTCTCATCGCATTCGGTGGGAGCGTCTTTTCTCCTCAAATCGAGCATTTGTCTCATCTCTCCGCCCTAAGACTGGATATAGATCCAGTTATTATTTATCCTTGTCGACAAAGTAAAAAACTGAGAGCACATTGTGATAGGCCGATTACACGGAACCCTGCTAGAAAAGCAGCCCCCTGAGATTTTGATTGATGTGAATGGCGTTGGCTATGAAGTGAGTATGCCGATGAACTGTTTGTATCAATTGCCCGAAGTCGGTGAGGTGGCCACTATTTATACTCATTTCGTGGTGCGTGAGGATGCGCAGCTTTTGTTTGGCTTTAGTGGTAAACGTGAGCGTGCCTTGTTTCGAGAAGTGATTAAGGCCAATGGCGTCGGACCCAAACTGGGCTTGGCGATTTTGTCCGGCATGACGGCTCACCAGTTTGTCGATAGTGTTGAGCACAACGATGTGTCTACCTTGGTCAAAATTCCCGGTGTGGGTAAGAAAACGGCAGAGCGGCTGGTGATTGAAATGCGCGATCGGTTGAAAAACTGGGAAGCGTTTGATCTCTTTACGCCTTATACCGATGCCGCCGATGGAAGCGGCGCACCGACGCGTCAGGCGCCGACCACTGTCTCATCTGCTGCTGATGAAGCAGTGAGCGCGCTGGTGGCGTTGGGCTATAAAGCCGCGCAGGCCGAGAAAGTGGTGAAACAAATCGCAACCGACGAAATGAGCAGTGAAGACGTTATCCGACACGCACTGCGTTCAATGGTGTAATCCATGATAGAAGCTGATCGTTTAATCTCCGCGCAAGCCAATCATGATCGGGAAGAAGACGTGATTGACCGCGCGATTCGTCCCAAATTATTGGACGATTACCAAGGGCAAGATCATGTCCGTGATCAAATGGAAATCTTCATCCATGCTGCACGTAAGCGACAAGAGGCGTTGGATCACCTGTTGATTTTCGGCCCGCCGGGGCTGGGGAAAACCACTTTGGCAAACATTGTCGCCAATGAAATGGACGTTAATATTCGTACCACCTCAGGCCCCGTATTAGAAAAAGCCGGCGACTTAGCGGCGCTTTTGACCAACCTTGAACCGCATGATGTCTTATTCATTGATGAAATTCACCGCCTAAGCCCTGTGGTTGAAGAAGTGCTTTATCCGGCGATGGAAGACTATCAATTAGACATTATGATTGGTGAAGGACCAGCGGCACGTTCCATCAAGATTGATTTACCACCCTTTACCTTGGTTGGTGCGACAACACGGGCAGGTTCGTTGACTTCGCCACTGCGCGATCGTTTCGGGATCACTCAACGGCTTGAATATTACAATGTGCATGACTTAACGGGAATCGTAAAACGCAGTGCTCATTGCCTCGCGCTGTCGATGGAAGACGAAGGCGCGGTAGAAGTAGCACGCCGCTCTCGCGGCACACCACGTATTGCGAACCGCCTGTTGCGCCGTGTACGAGACTATGCCGAAGTAAAAGGCAGCGGCCACATTTGCGCGGATATAGCGCAACGAGCACTGGATATGCTGGATGTGGATAGCCAAGGGTTCGATTACATGGACCGTAAGCTACTCAATGCCATTATTGAAAAGTTTGATGGTGGACCGGTTGGGTTAGATAACTTAGCGGCCGCGATTGGCGAAGAAAAAGACACCATTGAAGATGTGATTGAGCCGTATTTGATCCAACAAGGCTATTTGCAGCGCACGCCGCGAGGTCGTATCGCCACCCAACGTGCTTACCTGCACTTTGGCTTTGATCTGCCGCAGCCCTAAAACAGGTCAAGCAAAATAATTGATAAATCGCCCCATTGGCCGCCAACCAATGGGGTTTTTTGATCTAGATTAAGGTTATGTAGCACGTGACCCCGTATTGTGGCGACAACTGCCCGTGTCAGTCGCATCGCGTGAGTGAGAGCTAGCTTCAATAGCTGCGCCATCATCATCGCTTTTCTTTGTGGTTAATCACATTTTTATAAATTATCGTCATTGGCATGCTGGTTTTGCCGCTTGCTCGACAAACCGATAACGACAAAGTTAACGACGACCCGTTGTGCGTATAACATTAGCAATAGCTTAATTAGATTTATTTTAACTATAAAGCAACGTTAGTGTTTCAAGTGCGTAACAAGCGAGCGGTTATTGAGAAAGTGTGTGTGGCTTTCCCCGCGTCAGCAGTGGTGACAACTGCGCGCAGGGCGAGAAAGAAAAACGAACGATACCTCGTATCGGCACCGAGAAACGGTGTGAAGGAGTGACCATGATTACCGATATCGTCGATTTATCGCGGCTGCAGTTTGCGCTGACCGCGATGTATCACTTCCTGTTTGTTCCCTTAACACTCGGCATGGCATTTTTGCTGGCCATCATGGAATCCCTGTACGTGATGACCGACAAGCAAATCTATAAAGACATGACCAAGTTTTGGGGCAAATTGTTTGGTATTAACTTTGCGCTCGGTGTGGCAACAGGCCTCACCATGGAGTTTCAATTTGGTACCAACTGGGCGTACTACTCCCACTATGTAGGAGATATTTTTGGGGCCCCACTTGCCATTGAAGGACTGATGGCCTTCTTCCTTGAATCCACTTTTGTGGGCCTATTCTTCTTTGGTTGGGACCGGCTCAGTAAGCGCCAGCACCTGATGGTGACTTGGCTGGTGGCCTTAGGCTCAAACTTTTCTGCGCTTTGGATCTTGGTGGCTAACGGTTGGATGCAAAACCCAGTCGGCGCTGAGTTCAATTTTGAAACCATGCGTATGGAAATGGTTAGCTTCGCCGAGGTGGTCTTTAACCCTGTCGCCCAAGTGAAGTTTGTCCACACCGTCGCGGCTGGTTACACCACCGGCGCGATGTTCGTATTGGGCATCAGCGCTTACTATCTGCTAAAAGGGCGTGACTTGGCGTTTGCTCGCCGCTCGTTTGCGATTGCCGCGTCGTTTGGTATGGCGGCTATCTTGTCAGTGATTGTGTTGGGTGATGAGTCTGGCTATGAGCTTGGCGATGTACAAAAAGTGAAGCTGGCCGCCATTGAAGCGGAGTGGCATACCGAAGAAGCGCCGGCGGCGTTCACGGTACTCGGTTTGCCGAATCAAGAAACCATGCATACTGACTATGCGATTAAGATTCCGTATGTGATGGGCATTATCGCCACTCGCTCGCTGGATAAAGAAGTGACAGGTCTGCGTGATTTGGTGACTGAACACGAGCTGCGTATTCGTAATGGTATGGAAGCTTATGCATTACTTGAAAAATTACGTGGCGGTGAGAAAACACCAGAGAACATCGCAGCCTTCAATGAAGTGAAAGGCGATCTTGGCTATGGGCTACTGCTAAAACCCTATACCGATAAAGTTGTAGATGCGACAGAAACCCAGATCCAGCAAGCCGCGCAAGACTCAATTCCACACGTTGCGCCTTTGTTCTGGAGCTTCCGCATCATGGTGGCCTGTGGGTTTGCGATGTTGTTTATCTTCGGCATGAGTTTCTGGCAAACCACCCGTCAGCGTATTGGTGAGAAGCCATGGCTGCTAAAACTGGCGATGATCGGTATCCCGCTTCCTTGGATTGCTTGCGAAGCTGGCTGGTTTGTTGCCGAATACGGCCGTCAGCCTTGGGCGGTGGGTGAGATCTTACCTGTGCACATGGCAGCTTCAAACCTGGCTGCAGGCGATATCATTTTCTCGATGATCGCTATCTGTACCTTATACAGCTTGTTCTTGGTGGCAGAGCTTTATCTGATGTTCAAATTTGCGCGTCTAGGGCCAAGTAGCCTAAAAACAGGACGCTATCACTTTGAGCAGCAAGGCAACCGAGAAGCGGACTTTAGCCGTCAGATTGAAGCATAAGGAGAGACAGCATGTTTGATTATGAAATTTTACGGCTGATCTGGTGGGTCCTCATCGGGGTGCTACTGATTGGTTTCGCCGTAACGGACGGCTTTGATATGGGCGTCGGCGCGCTACTCACGGTGATCGGTAAAACCGACAGTGAACGTCGTGTGATGATTAACTCGGTGGCGCCGCACTGGGACGGAAACCAAGTGTGGTTGATTACCGCAGGGGGCGCGCTGTTTGCCGCTTGGCCTTTGGTCTATGCAACCTCGTTTTCGGGCTTTTATGTCGCGATGATCATCACTTTGGCGGCATTGTTCTTCCGTCCAGTTGGGTTTGACTATCGTTCTAAGATTGAAGATACCCGCTGGCGAACACTTTGGGATTGGGGCCTCTTTGCGGGCGGATTCGTACCACCGATTATCTTCGGGGTGGCATTTGGTAACTTGCTGCAAGGCGTGCCTTTCCAGCTTAGCGATCTGTTGATCCCAACGTACACGGGCAGCTTCTTTGCGCTGCTTAACCCGTTTGCCTTGGTGTGTGGCCTAGTGAGCTTAGGCATGATTGTGTTGCAAGGGGCGACATGGCTGCAAATGAAAACCACAGAAGCACTGCATGAACGCGCACGTGTTGTCGCGCAAATCAGTGCATTGGCAACCACGGTTTTGTTTGTACTTGCTGGTTTTTGGATCCAACACATCGATGGCTACGTGATTGTGGGCGAGATTGCCAAACAAGCCCAATCCAACCCATTGGTTAAAGAGGTTGCGGTACAAAGTGGTGCGTGGATGCAAAACTATCAAGCTATGCCAATCTTGTGGCTTGCGCCGTTGGCCGGTGCGCTGATGCCGCTGTTGGCACTGATCGCATCGCGCGTTGAGCGCGGTGGTTGGGCGTTCCTGTTTTCAAGCCTGACCATTGCCGGTGTGATCCTGACGGCAGGCATTGCAATGTTCCCCTTCGTGATGCCATCAAGCACCTTCCCAGGCCATAGCTTGACCTTGTGGGATGCCACCTCAAGCGAACTGACCCTGTCTATTATGACGGTGGTGGCGTGTATCTTTGTTCCCTTGATTTTGTGTTACACCCTGTGGTGTTACATCAAAATGTTTGGTCGCTTAGATGCCAAGTTTATTGAAGATAACAAACACTCACTGTACTGATTAAGGAGCCTGCATATGTGGTATTTCACTTGGATTCTCGGCGTCCTGCTGGCTTGCGCGTTCGGTATTATCAATGCCCTTTGGCTTGAACATACCGAGGCGATGGACAAAGACAATGAGTGATCACACTCATGCACCCAAGGGACGGGTTTTCCCCGGCCCTTGGCGCCTGCTCTCACTTGCCTCAGCCTTGTTCTGGGGCGGTCAAGTGATGTGGCACCCTCAAGCGCTTGCCGCGCAGATGGGGGGCTTTAATGTGCTCATCGGGTTGGGATTGCTATATGCAACCTGCATTGGCGTTATTCATGCGGTGGGCTTTAGTGCCCAAGGGCGCTGGAGCCAATGGCTAACGTGGCCGCCTTTGGGGTGGCTGGTGAGCATGATGCTGCTTTGGGTATGGCTGATGCGTTAACTAGCGTTCTACATACGCATAAGCAAACGTGGCATCGGCGTCAAGGTGCGTAAAGTGACATCCAAATGACAAAAGCACCCAAGTGGTGCTTTTTTCTGCATTTAAGCGCCGAAAAAGCGCGAAAGTTTGGGGCATATCACTTCTCTTGGTAAGAATTGTTCAGAATCCGAGACTCGTATCGTGCGAGCATTTCTATGCGTAAACAACTTAGGTATAGTATTTGCCTATCTCTACGCGACAATGGGTAAAGAAATGACAGGATCTGTGCCGTTTCGCTGGCCGATTCGCATTTATTACGAAGACACCGACGCGGGTGGGGTCGTTTATCACGCCAACTACCTCAAGTATTTTGAGCGCGCGCGCACTGAACTGCTGCGCGAAGCGGGTGTCAATCAACACACACTCTTTGACGACAATATCGCTTTTGTTGTTCGCCACATGGATATCGACTTTCGACGTGGGGCGCGATTAGACGATGCCCTCGAGGTTGTCACTACAGTGTCAGGCATCGGGCGAGCGACCTTGACGTTTTGTCAAACTTTGGTGAATTCTGAGCAACAAACATTGTGTGCGGCGACGGTTAAGATAGCCTGTGTCGACCCAACAGTGATGAAACCCAAATCGATTCCAACACAGATAAAATCGGAGATATTACGTGACCGCTGAACTTTCCATTCTCGACCTGTTTTTGCAAGCAAGCTTGCTTGTTAAGGGAGTGATGTTGATATTGCTGGGTATGTCAGTGGTGTCGTGGGCGATGATTATCAAACGCTCTAAAGTCATGCAGCAGGCTTTTGGTAAAGCAGAACGCTTTGAAGACCGATTTTGGTCGGGGATTGACCTTTCTCAGCTTTTCCAAGAAGTGCAAGCACGAAAAGACGCCCTGACGGGGAGTGAGAAAATCTTCTATTCAGGCTTTAAAGAATTTGCCCGTTTGCACCGCAGCAATGGCAAAGTGCCGGAGGCGGTCATGGAAGGCACTGCACGTGCCATGCGCGTGTCGCTTTCTAAAGAAGTCGAGGAGCTCGAAACGCACCTGCCTTTCCTTGCGACCGTGGGCTCGATCAGCCCTTACATCGGTCTGTTCGGGACTGTGTGGGGCATCATGCACGCATTTATTGCGTTGGGCGCAGTTAAACAAGCCACCCTTGCGATGGTTGCCCCAGGTATTGCTGAAGCCTTGGTAGCAACCGCCATGGGTCTGTTTGCCGCGATCCCTGCGGTGATGGCCTATAACCGACTGACTGCGAAAGTCTCCAAGCTTGAACACAATTACATGAACTTTATGGAAGAGTTTTCAAGTATCTTGCACCGTCAAGCGTTTGCGGCAACCCAGGAGTAATCCATGGCGTACCAACCGAAACGACGCAAGATGACGGCAGAAATCAATGTGGTGCCATACATTGATGTGATGCTGGTGCTGTTGATTATCTTCATGGTGACCGCTCCCTTTGTAACGCAAGGGGTGGATGTTGAGCTACCCAAGACGGCGGAAGCGAAAACCGCCGCAGAGCTGGCTAAAGAAGAAGACAGTGGCGCGTTTATCATTGTTGAAGTAGATAAGGACGGCCAACTCGGCTTGAGTGTGAATAATGGTGACATGGTTCGCGGCTTAAGTTTGCAAGATACCTTGGTGCGCGTAAAAGCCGAGCTGCAGCTTAATCCTAATTCTCCGGTCTTAGTGGGAGGTGATGGCCGCGTGCCTTACTCGGAAATCATCTTAACGCTCGATGCGCTCAATCAGGCTGGTGTGTCATCGGTAGGCCTAATGACTGAACCTTATGAGTCATAGGGAAAAGCGATGAGCGAAACAAAGAAAGTCACCCATAAAAAAGACTCGTTAGCGCCTGCGCTGGCGATATCTGCCGCGCTCCACCTTGTGCTCGTGATTGTCCTTCTCGTTGGCGCGGACTTTGGAAAAACAGCCACGCCAACCCCGAAAGCGGGGAGTACGATTGATGCGACTGTGATTGATCCTGCGGTGGTCAATGCTCAAGCACAGAAGATCCGTCAACAGCGTGCCCAAGCCAAGCAAGAAGAAGCGGAGCGACTCAAGCGATTAGAGCAGCAAGCGCAGCGTCTTGAGCAGCAACGTGAACAAGAAGAGCAGCGCTTACGCGAGGTGAAACGGCAAAAGCTTGAGGCTGAGCGCCAAGCACGTGAAGAGAAAAAACGTCTTGCCGAGCAAAAAGCCCAAGCAGAAGAGCAAGCGCGCATCGCGCGTGAAAAAGCCCAACAAGCAGAGCGCGAGCGTCAGCGTAAGCTGGAAGAAAAACGTCAGGCTGAACTCGCCGCGGAGCAGGCAGAAAAAGCGCGTCAGCAAAAACTAGCGGAACAACGCAAGGCCGAAGAGGCAGCGAAAAAAGCAGAGGCGGAGCGCCAACGCAAGCTCGCAGAGCGTAAGAAAGCGGAAGAGGAAGCCCAAAAAGCCGAGCAAGCGCGCCAAGAGGCAGAGCGAAAAGCCGAAGAGGCAAAACGCCGACAGCAAGAGCAAGAGGCGGCCTTAAACGATTTGTTCTCTGGCCTTGAATCTGAGGCCAGTCAGCGGCAAAGCGCACGCGGACAATTTATCCAAGATGAAGTGGCGCGTTATGGCGCCATTTTTACCCAAATGATCCAGCAACGCCTGCTTGTTGACGACGGATTAACGGGACAAGAGTGTGTGGTAAATATGCGCCTTTCGCCAACCGGTCTGCTTTTGGATGTAAAAGAGAAAGCGGGCAATACACGCTTATGTCGCGCAACTAAAACCGCGGTGGTATCTGTATCTCAGTTTCCCATGCCAGATGATGGTGACATTATTGCCAAACTGCGTGAGATTGAGTTAACGGTTAGACCTAACTAATTGACAGGAAAAAGACATGATGGAAGTGAGCCTAGCTGGTGGCACAAACACGATGACAAAGAGGCGTAATCAGGCCGCATGGCAGCGTGCCCTAACGCGTGGTATGGCATTGATGGCCATGCTATTTGCCTGCCTGCTTTTAGCAATGCAACCTGCACACGCAGCACTCAAGTTGGTGATCACTGAAGGGGTAAACTCAGCCCGTCCTATTGGCGTGATCCCCTTTCAGTGGAAAGGGCAGGGTGAGTTACCGGAAGATGTGTCGGGCGTGGTTGGGTCGGATTTACGCCGTAGTGGTAAGTTCAATCCGTTATCGGTGAGTGAAATGCCGCAAACCCCTTATCGCGACAGTGATGTCGACTATAACGCTTGGACTGCGTTGGGTGTGGATTCAGTACTCACTGGCACCATCACGCCAACCGCTGACGGTCGCTATCAAATTGATTATCAGTTGATTGATATCGTCCGTGGTCAACTCACCGGCGGAGAAAGTAAAGGATTGGGCGCGGACGGCCAGCTGGTCAAAACCGACGATCATTTATTGGTGAATAACCGCGCAACCGTGAAAGCCAGCGATTTACGCCGTTACGCGCATCGCATCTCTAATATTGTCTATGAAAAGCTGACTGGCGAAAAAGGCGCTTTCCTCACACGCATCGCATACGTGGTGATTGAGGAGGAAGCCGATTATCCGTATCAGCTGCGTTTGTCTGATTACGACGGATTTAACGAGCGCTTGGTGTTGCGTTCAAAGCAGCCGCTGATGTCTCCAGCATGGTCTCCAGACGGTCGCCAACTGGCCTACGTGAGCTTTGAAAATGGCCAAGCGGAAATCTTTATCATGGATATCTACACCGGTGAGCGTGAAAAGATTTCTTCGTATCCGCGCCACAATGGGTCACCGCGTTTTTCTCCAGATGGTAGCCAATTGGCACTGGTGCTTTCGAAAACCGGCAGCCTGCAGGTGTATACCTTCGATTTGAAAACGAAGAAGCTCACTCAAATTACACATGGCCGCGCGAACAGCACCGAGCCATTTTGGGATCCAGATGGTAACTCGCTCATCTACACCTCTGACCGGGGTGGCAAACCTCAGATTTATCGCGTAAATTTAGCCGACGGGACCAGCAGACGTATCACTTGGCAGGGCAACCAAAATATGGGCGGGCAACTCACGCCAGACGGTCGCTTCTTGATTATGGTGAATCAGTCAGCGTCGGGATATAACATTGCCAAGCAAGACTTAAACAGCGGGGCGGTGCAAATTCTGACCAAAACCTTGTTGGATGAGTCGCCAAGTATTGCGCCAAATGGCAGCATGGTGATTTACAGCTCGGTATATGGACGTAAAAACGTGTTGTCGCTTGTCTCAGTAGACGGTCGCTTTAAAGCGCGGCTTCCGGCAACCAACGGGCGCGTGCGTGCACCAGCCTGGTCACCTTACTTATAAGTTTTTAATTTTAAACAACGTGCGCTAACTTTCTAGAAAAGGAAAATAGAATGCAAATCAATAAAGTACTAAAAGGTCTGGCGGTGGCACTGCCGATGTTTACCTTGGCCGCTTGTAGCTCAAGCGACAGCGCAACGGGCAGCGGTGCGGGTCAATCAACTAACCAAAACGGCACCACCGTCGTTTCTCCGGTTGACGGTCAAGGCTCAATGACTGAGCAAGAAATCCGCAACCAAGAGCTACGTCAGTCGCAAACCGTTTACTTCAACTTTGACGATTCGTCAGTTCTGCCACAATACGAAGACATGCTGGATGCGCACGCGACTTACCTGCGTAACAACCCAGCGATGGAAGTTGTGGTTGAAGGCCACACCGATGAGCGCGGTACCCCTGAGTACAACATCGCGCTGGGCGAGCGTCGTGCAGAAGCGGTATCTAAGTACCTGCAAGCACTGGGCGTTCCTGCAAGCCAGATTTCAATCGTAAGCTACGGTGAAGAGAAACCATTGGTTCTTGGCCAAAGCGAAGACGCGTACGCGAAAAACCGTCGCGCAGTATTGGTTTACTAATCCTCCCTTTGGGTGATGGATAAAAGGTATGACAATGAACAGTAACTCTGTGCGAACTCTCGCGCTGGCGTTACTGGTGAGTGTGGCAGCCCCGGTGGCTGCCGCACCTGCTCCGGTGACAGAAGTAGGATCAGGTGGCACCGCCATTGAGCGCCTAGAGCGCATGCTGCAAGCGCGTAATCAAATGCAGCTCGATATGCAGCGTCAACTTGATCAAATGGCGCAAGAATTGAGCAATTTACGCGGTAACGTTGAACGAAATAGTTACGACATTCAACAAGTGGTTGAGCGTCAACGGGATCTCTATCGAGAAATCGATGATCTGCGCACGGCGAAATCCGCAGCGCCTAAAGAAACAAAATCCACTGATGAAAACCCGTCAGTGAACTACACCAGCGATCAAACCGAGAATGCGGCGTATGAAGCGGCCGTGAATCTGATCTTAAAAGAAAAAGACTACCAAGGGGCAACCAAAGCGTTTAATGCGTTTTTGAAAAAATACCCAGAGTCTGTCTACACCGCAAATGCCCATTACTGGCTAGGCCAGCTGTTCTTCTCCAAGCGTGACTTTGAACAGGCGAGCAAGGAATTTACTGCCGTAAGCCAGTTTAAAGATTCCAATAAACGCGCCGATGCCTTACTCAAACTGGGTTTAATTGCTCAGAAGCAAGGCAACACAGCGCAAGCCAACCAGTATTTCCAACAAGTCATTGATACTTATCCGGATTCTACCAGCGCTAAACAAGCGAAAAATGCGATGTAGCCTAGGCCCCGACACACGTTGGGGCTTTTTATTCCCCATACCCTCTATGTAGAGCGTGGCGTTGTCGTATCACACGACTGCCAATCCCGAATCACTCACGTTATACTACCCGGACTGGAAGTAAGCATGAGTAATCCCATGAGCCAAGTGATTGAAACGTCGCAAAGGGTTTATCCCTTTCCGCCGAAACCTGTGGCATTGAGTGACGCTGAGAAAAAACAACATGTTGCACGCATTAAACAACTGCTAAAAGAAAAAGATGCAGTGCTGGTCGCTCACTATTACACGGACCCAGAGATCCAAGCGCTCGCCGAAGAAACAGGCGGGTGCGTCGCGGACTCATTAGAAATGGCCCGTTTTGGCAATCAACATCCAGCCAAAACCCTGATTGTGGCTGGCGTTCGCTTTATGGGCGAAACAGCCAAAATTCTGACTCCCGAAAAAACGGTATTAATGCCTACACTGGACGCGGAGTGCTCACTGGACTTGGGTTGTCCGGCGGATGAGTTCACCAAGTTTTGTGATGCGCACCCTGATCACACCGTCGTTGTCTATGCCAATACATCTGCCGCTGTAAAGGCGCGTGCCGATTGGGTAGTGACCTCGAGTATTGCGTTAGAAATTGTCGAGCACCTAGACAGTCAAGACAAGCCGATCATCTGGGGCCCCGATCGCCATCTTGGCGCGTATATTGAAAAAGAAACTGGCGCTGACATGCTGCTATGGCAGGGTGAGTGTGTGGTGCACGATGAATTCTCGGCCCAAGCGCTTAAGAAAATGAAGCATCTTTATCCAGACGCAGCGATTTTGGTTCACCCGGAATCACCGGCGAGCGTGGTGAAAATGGCCGATGCGGTGGGCTCGACCAGTCAGCTGATTAAAGCGGCGCAAACCTTGCCGAACAAAAAACTGATTGTGGCCACTGACAAAGGCATTTTCTACAAAATGCAGCAAATGGTGCCGGAAAAAGAGCTCGTTGAAGCACCCACAGCCGGCGCGGGCGCGACCTGTCGAAGCTGTGCCCATTGTCCTTGGATGGCCATGAACGGCTTGAAAGCGATAGAAAACGCGCTCGAAAACGGTGGCAAACAGCATGAAATCCACGTAGATGCAGCATTACGTGAAAAGGCGTTAATCCCTCTTAATCGGATGCTTAACTTTGCCGCGGAAATGAAAGAGCAATAAAAGAAGCGCACTGCTACATGTTATGTTGCTAGCGGTGAAGCTTGAATAGAAAAAGCGTTCCTATGGACCAGCCTTGGGAACGCTTTTTTATTATGGTAGCGACACTGATGGTTTTAATGCCATCGCATAAGTAGCGGCGTTATTCTTGCGCTTCTGCTAGCGTCGCACCGTGATGTGTAAGGCCACATAACATGATTGGCATCGCATTATATATTTCTTCAAACTGTGCTAACTCTTCTGCGCCTTGTGCTTCCATGGTAGATAGCGCCGTTTCTGGATCATAGAGCAAGCTGATTGACAGCACGACACCGCCGAGAAGGGCATTACTTTCGGTGTTTTCCGGCATCAAGGTTTCCCAATCATCACGCGTTAAACTCCAGCCTTGGAGCAAGCCTTCGGCAAAATCACGTGTTGCTTGGTTGACGATCTCTGCATCATCAAGGGCACAACCCTCTGGCCAGTGCCATTGTTTGTCTAACAGTTGTTGGCGCTGTTCATTCCAAATATCGACAATCAGGTTCGCGTAGTCTTCAAATTGCTCGTGATTTTCAAACGGCGCTTGTTCTTCACCGCCCCAAAGTACAGGTAGCCACTCACTCGGGCTAATCACATGGGGGGCAGCCGCCATGGCGGTAACGACGCCACGGGTTTGCATCTCATTCAATAGCTTGTCGCTATCGGCATGTTGGGCAAGAAATTCAGATAAAGTCATTACAAGTCTCAGCCTGCTGTTATCGTTGATGGGCGGAGTTTAACAGTTTTCGTTCTCGCTTGCGTTGTTACATCATGGATTCCCATGTCTTTCCATTCCAAATGCGTCTACTAATAAGCGAATTAGGGTGGATGTGGTGAGAAAGCAGTCATTCGCACCGATAAAGGTGCTTAACCGGTTGACCCCAAGGCAGCAACTCACTATAGTACACCCCCGTTAGCGCAGATGGCTTTAGCTTATTAGCGCTAAAACAATATGGTGAGGTGTCCGAGTGGCTGAAGGAGCACGCCTGGAAAGCGTGTATACGGCAACGTATCGAGGGTTCGAATCCCTCTCTCACCGCCATATTAAAAGAACCGCCCTCGTGGCGGTTTTTTGCTATCTATCGATCTCTTCTTACAACCACTCGCGTAATGCTTGTGCGCGAAATACCAATATTCAATATTACCGGAACGATTACATGTCGCGGTGATGTCTTATGCGGGTTTCACATTTGGTTACTGTCACTCATTGGTAGTGGTTTGAGTAATGGGTTTGCGTCTCGGCACTGATTATTGATCAGTGAAAAGCGCGGTACTGGCTTAGGCTGACAGTGTGATGTAATAGGACGTAGCTCCTGAATAAACTGATCCAGCTGATTATATTCCTCAACCTGCTGTAATAGCTTGGCTTGTTCTGCTGAGCTCATCGTTTTTATGGAGTAAACAATATAGCGAGCCGGACCTTCACATGGTGAATAACCCATTGGGAAATACCGGCATTGATCGAGCGTTTCTGCGTACGTTTGATGGCTTACGGCAAGAAGCGTTTCCCTTAGGCGTTTATGCTGTACTTTAGGTGGCACACTTTCACTGACTTGGTTGTTATTAATAGCGGAATTACTCGCAGACTCTGGGTCTTTGGGTGCGATTGATTGACATCCTAATAACATAAAACTCATTAATAGAGTGAGTGTAATCGTTTTAATGAGTGAAAATAAATTAATAGATTTCATAATAAACCTAAATAATGCATGGAATAAAACATCCTGACATCACTAAGGATACACCAAATAACAGAAAATTATTTCAAATTGATATTTTTATGTTGAGTTTTTGTTTAACGTTACGTAGTTTAATTTTTCCTTTTACATGGAAGTGAATAATAAGGAAATTAAATGCAAAGCAACGGAATGAAACGAGGGCTGCTCGCAGTTCTCGTGTTATCAGCCATTTCAGGTTGTAACATACAACAGCAAGACAAATCTGTCGTCACCATAGAGCCTCAAACGCTTGAGGCAACAGAAATGAAGCAATGGGTGGGATTGCCACTGCAAATTCTCCCTCAAAACACCACGGTAGAGGCTATAAAATTCTTCGAGAAAAATACCGAAGTGACGAAGAATACTCGCGACCAATACCTCTTCTCACACGGTCGGTAGTGTTCAAAAGTCTGTGTCACTCCTATAGTTAACCCTCAATAGGGAGTGATACATCAATGTCCGACAAATACGAAATTGATATTCAAGCTTTTGCTAAGGCACTGCAATCTGGACAAGACCTCAACGGGAAAGATGGACTGCTAACGCCGTTGATTAAACAGATCACCGAAGCTGCTTTGGCTGCTGAGATGGATGAGCACCTGACCAAAGAGGGTCAGCCTAACCG
>NZ_MEBP01000135.1:0-6539 GCF_001722075.1 Salinivibrio sp. SS2
CTATAAAAGTTGTCGTTTGGTCACTCAGTTCATCGAATAAATCTTTTTGTCTATTCTCAACGAGTGCCCACACAGATTGCATAGGTCAAATTGTTAAAGAGCGTCGCTCAATCTTGAGCGGGAGTGGCATTTTACGCCACCGAGGCAGTGAGTCAAGCTTTTTGTTTACTTGGCTTTGCTGCCGTTTGTTAGCGCGGTTTGCCGTGCCAACGAGGAGCGCATTATAGAGAGGTATTTTTGTGACGCAAGGGGTTTTTAAAGAAAAAATACCGACCGAACAAAAACCCAACAATTCGCAAGTTTTCTCGCCAATTTAGGCGGTATAGCCATAAAAAAGCCACCTAAAACGGTGGCTTTTTTGCGATTTGGTTCGATTAGCTTTGTTTAGCAATAATTTGTTCATTCTCAACATCGAGAACAACAGGGCGTCCAGGCAGGAGATCGCCACTCAGTATTTGCTGAGCAAGTGGGTTCTCTATCGATTGCTGAATTGCCCGTTTGAGTGGTCGCGCGCCATAGACTGGATCAAAGCCTCCTTTCGCGACCATGGCTAACGCCGCTTCTGTCACTTCAAGGGTAAAGTCTCGTTCCGCCATACGACGTGCAACTTCTTGCATCTGCAATCTAGCAATATTCTTAATATGGTCTTCCGCTAAGGGATGGAAAACCACCGCTTCATCGATACGGTTAATGAATTCAGGACGGAAGTGATGTGCAACGACATCCATCACCGTCTGTTTCATACCTGCGTAGTCAAGTTCACCGAAGTGCTCTTGAATACGATCAGAGCCTAGGTTAGATGTCATGATCACGACCGCGTTACGAAAGTCGACTGTCCGACCTTGGCCATCGGTAAGACGCCCATCATCCAACACTTGCAGCAAGATGTTGAATACATCTGGGTGAGCCTTTTCCACTTCATCGAGCAAAATAACGGAATAAGGTCGCCGCCGCACCGCTTCGGTGAGATAACCGCCTTCTTCATAGCCGACATAACCCGGGGGTGCCCCAACAAGGCGAGCCACTGAGTGCTTCTCCATAAACTCGGACATATCAATCCGTACCATGGCATCACGGCTATCGAACATGAACTCGGCTAGCGACTTACATAGTTCGGTTTTACCTACCCCTGTTGGCCCAAGGAAAAGGAAGGAGCCAATCGGACGATTTGGATCGGCCAAACCGGCACGACTACGACGAATAGCATTCGCAACCGCACTTACCGCTTCATCTTGCCCGATAACATGCTCGTGCAGTGCAGCTTCCATATTGAGCAGTTTTTCTTTCTCGCTTTCTAGCATGCGCGCAACCGGAATGCCGGTTTGGCGCGAGATAACATCCGCGATCTCGCTATCCGTCACGCGGTTTTTCAGCAAGGTCATTTCTTGCATTTCGGCTTGGCTAGCAAGATCCAATTGTTTTTCGAGCTCAGGAATTTTGCCGTATTGCAGTTCCGACATGCGGCTCAAGTCGCCAGCACGACGGGCAATCTCCATATCTGTACGCGCCTGCTCGAGCGCCGCCTTGATGTGTTGTGTCCCCGATACTGCCGCTTTTTCTGTATTCCAGACTTCTTCCAATTCAGCGTATTCGCGCTCTTTGGTGTCAAGCTCCTCTTTCAGACTATCAAGACGCTTGCGGCTGGCAGTATCTTCTTCTTTCTCTAACGCTTGCTGCTCAATTTTAAGTTGCACAATGCGGCGCTCTAAGCGGTCGAGCGATTCGGGCTTAGAGTCGATTTGCATGCGAATGCTCGACGCAGCTTCATCAATCAAGTCAATGGCTTTGTCGGGCAGTTGCCGATCAGCAATATAACGGTGCGATAAACTTGCAGCTGCAACAATCGCTGGGTCGGTAATTTCAACGGCATGGTGCAGCTCATAACGCTCTTTGAGTCCACGTAAAATCGCCACCGTATCTTCCACTGTAGGCTCGTTGATCAACACTTTTTGGAAACGGCGCTCTAGCGCAGCATCTTTTTCTACATACTGGCGATATTCATCCAGTGTGGTTGCGCCAACACAGTGGAGCTCCCCGCGAGCCAACGCCGGCTTCAGCATGTTGCCCGCATCCATCGCTCCTTCGGCTTTGCCTGCACCGACCATGGTGTGTAATTCATCAATGAATAGAATGACATTGCCTTCTTCTTTCGCAAGTTCATTCAGCACCGCTTTTAAACGTTCTTCGAATTCACCACGGTATTTCGCACCGGCCACCAACGAACCCATGTCTAGCGAGAGAACGCGTTTTTTGCGTAGCCCTTCAGGAACCTCACCGTTGACGATACGCTGAGCTAAGCCTTCCACAATGGCGGTTTTACCGACACCGGGTTCACCGATTAACACGGGATTGTTTTTGGTGCGCCGCTGCAACACTTGCACGGTACGACGAATTTCATCATCGCGACCAATCACAGGATCCAGTTTGCCCTGCTCCGCTCGCTCAGTAAGATCGATGGTGAATTTTTCAAGCGCTTGTCGATTTTCTTCCGCATTAGGGTCATCCACTTGTTGCCCACCGCGGACTTTCTCAATCGCCTCTTCCACTTTTTGACTGGTTAAGCCATGGCTGCGCAACAACTCACCTAATGGTCCTTTATCTTCCACCGCGGCTAACACAAATAACTCAGACGAGATGTACTTGTCTTTACGCTTTTGCGAGATCTTATCGCACAGGTTGAAGAGGATACCGAGATTATTAGAAAGCTGAACTTCGCCGCCCGTCCCTGTCACTTTCGGTAAGCGATCAAGTAATTCAGAAAGGCTAGAACGCAGTTGGCTCACATCTACGTTCATCATGGTGAGTAAAGGGCGAATCGCACTGCTATCTTGATTGAGCAATGCGCTCATCAAGTGAACGGGTTCGATATATTGATGATCACGTCCTAATGCCAGTGACTGTGCATCAGAAATGGCGATTTGAAATTTACTGGTAAAACGATCAAGGCGCATAGCTCCTCCCACTTAACACCTTAGCTTGATGAATAAATGGGCACCATCAGTGAGGTTTTCAACCATCGCCACTGACTTTATTTTGTCAGCCAAATACAACTGGCCATACGGCCTGTTTGCCCATCACGTCGGTAAGAATAGAACTGATCTCGTTGCCGGTAAGTACAATGGTCGCCACCATACACGTCCGTGACGCCCATTTTGGCAAGGCGCTGTTTAGCCAGCAGATACAAGTCGGCAAGATACTTCTGATGCGGTTGACGAACGAAAGCTGAGCGAGCCGCCGGGCAGTCGCGCGTAAAAGCGTCATAAACCTCCTGTCCGACCTCAAAATGCATGGGACCGATTGCCGGCCCCAGCCAAGCCATACATTGGGTCGAGTCCGTAAACGTGGCGACGGTTGTCTCTATGACTCCATCGAGTAGCCCTCGCCAACCTGCATGTACAGCCGCAACTTGTGATCCCTGCCGATCGGTGATCAAGACAGGTAAACAGTCAGCGGTCATCACTGTACACACTTGACCAGATACGTCCGTCACCGCCGCATCCGCGTCTGGCAAGCTCTCAACACACGGTAGCCGTACTACCTGTGTACCATGAACTTGATTAAGCCAGGTGATAGGCCCACCAACCAGCGCTTGAAGAATGGCCCTATTTTGCGAGACAACTTCGGCGTCATCCCCCACATGTAGGCCAAGGTTCCAGCCCGAAAAGGCGCCCTGACTCGTCCCACCGAAGCGAGTGGTGGTCAGTGCCTTTACATGACGCGGCGCAGGCCAGTCAGGCTGGATACATTCCATTAATAGTCCTCTTCTCCGTATTTCGCTTGATCATCTCTGAGTAGCTCGGTCAACGCGACCATATCCTCAGGAATCGGAGCATGCCATTCCATTTGCTCGCCCGTCACCGGATGATCTAAGCGTAGCATCGCTGCATGCAAAGCTTGTCGTTTGAACTGACGCAAACCTTGAACCAACACATCGTCCGCCTGACCCGGTGGCTTAGCCTTTCCTCCATATAAAGGATCGCCTACCAAAGGATGGTTCAAATAGGCCATATGGACACGAATTTGGTGAGTGCGTCCGGTTTCCAATCGCAGCCTTAGCCGTGTATGACCTCGAAAATGCTCCGCAACCCGATAGTGGGTGATCGCGGGCTTGCCTAGCTCGTGTACCGCCATATGGGTGCGCTTGGTGGAGTGACGGCCAATGGGCTTATCCACCAATCCGCCTCCGGTCATATTCCCGATCGCAATCGCCTCATATTCGCGAGTAATTTTACGCTTTTGCAAGGCACGCACTAATCGCGTTTGCGCTGGGATGGTTTTAGCGACAACCATCAACCCTGTCGTATCTTTATCAAGTCGGTGCACGATACCTGCGCGAGGCACATCGCCGATCTCAGGATAGAGATACAATAATCCGTTTAAGATAGTGCCATCTGGGCACCCAGCGCCCGGATGCACGACTAAACCTGCAGGTTTGTTAATCACCAACAAGTCATCATCTTCGTAGACAATATCTAGAGGGATATCTTGCGGGATCCAGCGATTATCGTCTTCCACTTCCGCTTGGATCTGTATCGCTTCTCCCCCCATCACTTTATGGCGAGGCTTATCCATTACCTCCCCGTCTAAGCACACTTGCCCTGCCTGGATCCATGTTTTGATCCGAGAGCGCGAGTAGTCAGGGAACAGCTCTGCAATTGCTTGGTCGAGTCGTTGGCCCAGTTGGTGGTCTTGAATGTGGTGAGATAATTCTATCTGTTGTGCCATATCGAACTTTTCTGTGATTTCTATGACTAATCCCTCGCGACAGTCGTTATGGCGGCGTGTGGCGTATCGCCCGCTCTCGCCTTTTGCTATAGTCGCCTGTCACTGGATAAAATAGCCGGAATAATGACATTGTATCTGTTTGCCGCTGCGACCGTAATCCAGATGGCATAAAAACTTTTCAAGGAAGTGCGATAACCCATGAAACGCCTTACGCTTACTGCGCTGTTAGCCACCTCAATACTCGCGGGCTGTTCAAGTAACAACCAAGTCGTTCAAGATGATCCGCCATCTAAGCTGTATCAAGATGCAGAGGCGCAGTTAAACAAAGGCGCTTGGATCACTGCGATCGAAAAACTCGAAGCGCTAGATTCACGCTATCCGTTTGGCGCATACTCCGATCAAGTCCAGCTTGATCTGATCTACGCCTATTACAAAAACGACGATCTCGCGCTCGCAGAAGCCACCATAGATCGTTTTATCCGTATGCATCCAGCTCACCCAGAAAGCGATTGGGTAGTCTATATGCGTGGTTTGGTTCACATGGCGCAAGATCGCAGCCTGATCCACGATATTCTCCGTATGGAGCGTAACGATCGCGACCCAGAACCCGCCAGAAAGGCCTTTGCCGATTTTCGTCGCTTACTCGAACGCTACCCTAATAGTGAATATGCTGCAGACGCGAAAGCACGGATGGTGGCACTGAAAAACCGCTTAGCTAACTATGAATTGGCCACTGCGGATTTCTATATTCGTCGCGAAGCTTGGGTTGCCGCCGTGAATCGTTGTCAAGCTATACAGCGAGACTTTCCAGATACAGAGGCCGCACGCGCTTCTCTACCGTTAATGTTAAAAGCCTACGAAAAGCTGGGACTTGAAGAGCCGGCCCAGAGGACGCGTGAACTCATTGAGAAAAACCCACGCTAAAAGAGAGCGAAGCACTCAGGCTAAAGCCTCCAAAATTGGGGGCTTTTTTGTGCCTGCCGGATACGGATAAAAATAATGGCTGCCGCCCACACCTCAGCGTATCTATATGTAGATGCCACAACGCCCAACGCATCGCGTCCCCCGTACCAGTCTTACGCAAGATTACTGCGATAAGAATTGGCACCGACTGTCAGTTCAGAGCGTAGAGGTTGAGCTTAACGTCTTATATTCATCTGCTTTGATGATTGAATTGTGTCTGTATGACGGGAGTTTTGAAGCGAGGCGCATAGGGCTGATACACCCTCAAGATACAAAAAAGCCCCGACCGTCAGGTCAGGGCTTGGTGTTTCTGCTAATTAAAGTCTTACATTTAGCTGCTTTAATTAGGTTATCTTATTTGATGCGATGGGGATGTTGAATCGAGACGCGCAGTGTATGCCAATACATGAGCATCGAAGATATCAAAAGCATCGAGCTATCAATAAGATTGAGCCGTTTTTGCCTTCAGATTTTTCAAAAAATCTGAAAACAAGAAAGCAAGCCTGGCGATGTCCTACTCTCACATGGGGAGACCCCACACTACCATCGGCGCTGCTTCGTTTCACTACTGAGTTCGGCATGGAATCAGGTGGGTCCAAAGCGCTATGGTCGCCAAGCAAAATTTTGTTTTGTCTTCACTTTTTTAAAAGTGAAAACCATCAACCTAGAAAGCTGTTCGTTCTCGCCACAATCAACTGGCTTATTTTAAGTCCAACCCAAAACCTCTTGGGTGTTGTATGGTTAAGCCTCACGGGCAATTAGTACAGGTTAGCTCAACGCCTCACAGCGCTTACACACCCTGCCTATCAACGTCGTAGTCTACGACAACCCTTTAGAGGCTCGAAGCTCTA